>DASXMZ010000421.1:0-5898 GCA_036495385.1 Mucilaginibacter sp.
TATCGGGCTTAAAAGGTATCAGGTGATAGGTGAAGCCCTCTTTGTACAGGTAGGGCTGCAAGCCGATCAGGTTCTCCTGGCCAATAGTAGTAGTAAAGCAAATTGGCCTCACCCAATTGTTATGCGCCAGTATATCAAGCATGGCAAGGTTTTCCTTGGTTATATAATTCGATTGGTATTTCCATTCCATTGTTGTGGCCAGCTTATCTTTCTGGTCAGGCGTGATCACATGGTTCTTTAATACATCGTCAGGATTGATGGTTATTTTAAAGGTTTTGGTAGGAAGGAAATTTCCATAATCACCACTTTGATATTGAACCTGGGTACGTTTGTCGTCGGATGTAATGAAATCGAAAACTTCTTTAACTTCTGTTGCTCCCTGTACTTTTCTGTCATCAAAATAAATCACATCCCGTGTGCCTTCTTTGTACTTCTCATAAGGCATCGTAATGGGCAAAGGCGCCGACTCATTCATTTTCATCTGCATCTGGCGGATATACCAGTCGCCGGTAAACAGGCTAAGGTTAACAATACGCACATCCGGCCTTATGCCTTCAACTTCCTGGTCGTACCATAAAGAGTAAGTGTCATTATCGCCATAAGTAAATAAAATAGCATTTTGCGGGCACGATATCAGGTAATTATAAGCCATATCATGCGGTGTCCATTTGGTGGAGCGGTTATGACTTTTCCATTCTTGTTTTGCCAGCAATACAGGCGCTATCAATAAACAAATAGCAGTGGCCGCAAGTGCCGCACCTTTCGGACTTAATTTCATCCTTATCAGTTCAGCAAGCGCTATCACGCCAAGGCCTATCCAGATAGCAAAAGCATAGAACGAGCCGACGTACGAGTAGTCGCGTTCACGCGGTTGTATACTTGGCTGATTTACATACATTACAATAGCAATACCCGTAAAAAAGAAAAGCAGTAAAACAATGAGTGCATCTCTTTTTTTACGCTGAAAGTGATAAACAGCGCCAATAAAGCCGATAATAAATGGAAGTGCAAATAATGTGGTATAAGTATTTCCTAATTGCAGGCCCTGGTTAGGTATAGGGGTGCCGCCGCCTACAACAGATTTAGGCAGATGCTTCCATCCGTCAAAAATTCCGGTGGTCCAGTCGCCATCGACATAGCCATGGAAACCGCCCATTTGTTGCTGGCCGTCCTGGTCATTAACGCGGCCAACAAAATTCCATAAAAAGTATCTTACATACATTTGGTAAACCTGCCAGCTAACCAGCCATTTTATATTGTCGCCAAAAGTTGGCTGCGCATCATTGCTCATTTGCAGCCACTGCCTGTAAAATTGAGGGTCCTGGCCTTCGGCACTGTACATACGCGGCAAAGGCGTTGTATGATCATAAACGTAGTTGGTTTTCCTACCTGCATTTTCATATTTTGTTTTTCCCTTGCGGTAGATGATATTGCCCTCTGTTTGATCAACAACTTTCGCGTCAAAGTACTGCCCAAACAACAGTGGGTTTTCGCCGTATTGGATACGGTTTAAATAACCGTAGAGCGTAAAGGCATTATCTGGGTGCGAGTTATCAAGGTTGGTTCCTGCAGCAGCACGGATCGGGATATAAGCAAAAGAACTGTATCCCAGGTAAATAAAGGAAATGCACAGCAACAGCAGGTTTAACAGCGGCTTTTTGTATTTTATACTGAACCATATACCGCCAACTAATATTGCTATCAGCATTATAAAAAAGAAAAATGCCCCGCTGCCAAAGCCCATTCCAAGTGTGTTTACGAAGAAAAGATCGAAATAGGCAGCGATTTGTACGGTATAACCCCTGATGCCATATTGTACAAATACCAATATGGCCGCCCCTGCTAACAATGTTATAATGGCGTTGCCGACGTTGATGTTTTTGCCCCTGCGGAAATAGTAAACCATGGCTATAGCCGGTATGGTTAATAAATTAAGCAGGTGGATACCGATAGAAAGACCTATAATGTAAGCGATAAATATGAGCCAGCGGTCGGCGCCTGGCTGCTCGGCATGAGCATCCCATTTTAATATTGCCCAGAATACAATAGCGGTGCAAAGCGACGACCATGCAAATACGATAGTTTCCACAGCTGAGAACCAGAAGGTATCAGTAAAGGTAAATGCCAGTGCACCAACCAAGCCAGCGCCCATAATTAAGTAAACGCGCGATTGCTCAATAGCCTGGTTGGTTTTATCGCTCAGCAATTTTTTAGCCATAGCGGTAATGGTCCAAAACAGGAACATGATAGTTGCCCCGCTGGCCAGCGCCGAGCCCATGTTGGTGAAGTAAGGTACTTTTGTGCGATCGCCAAACGAGAGCAGGGAAAACGCCTTACCGAGCATAGCGAAAAGCGGGTACCCCGGCTGGTGGGCAACCTGTAAACGGTATGCGCATGAAATAAATTCGCCACAATCCCAAAAGCTTACGGATGGTTCTAATGTTAAAATATATGTAATTGAGGCTATGGCAAAGCAAAGCCAGCCTAAAAGATTATTTATTTTATTGTATTGCATGTATGGTAATTAATGGTTTTATAGCGAGGTAAATATCAGAAATTTTATAACGTAATTTTAAAAAACAGTTTTGGTTAACAATTTTTAACAAAGTTAGTGATGTATCCTTCTTAAAAGGATGCAAATATGATAAATAATATAATAATAATGTGTACTGCAGGCCAGGGTAAAAGCGATTAATATCGAATAATGAATTTTGAATCTCGAACATCGAAGTTTACTTCAGCATTCGGCATTCGATATTCGGTGTTCGATATTAAATATTGGGGTTATAAAGTTTTATCATCAACGTAACATTTTGATAGCCAATACATCTGTTGGGTCACCTTTTGGTATAAAGCGGTATAAATATCAAAACCAAGCAACAAATATTATGAAAAAAAGGATTTTAATTCCGCTATTAGCGGGCCTGGCATTGCTTTGGGCATGTAAAGGCAAAGGCAGAGCCGATTATGAAATGTTAAATAACAGCAGCGGCGCCGATTCAGCGAAAATCGATTCGGCGGCTACCGGTCAGCCTAAACTGGTGAAAACAGCAGGCATCAATTTTAAGGTTAAAGATGTGCCGCAAACCGCCGAACGTATTTCCACTTTAACCGCAAGCTTAAATGGGATGGTTGTCCATCATCAAATGACGTCGACCAATGAACGAAGTCAGGATATACGGATCAGTGATGATTCTGTTATGCGCGTAATTTCTTTTAGCACTGTTGCAAACATGACCGTAAAAATTCCTCAAGCCAAACTGGAAGATTTTATGAACCAGGTTTCACGAATGGGCATTTACATAACCAGCCGCAGCATGGATATTACCGATAAATCGCTTGATTACCTGTCCTCACAGCTTAAACTTAAAAACCGCACAGAACTGGTTAATCAGCAGAAAAAGGGAAAGGTTGTTATCAAAAAGCCCGAAGACGTATTATCGTTAAAGGATGACATGATTGATGAACAGATTAACAACATGGGTATCAATGATGCAGTCAAAACCAGCGTTATTACTTTGAGCTTTTATCAAAGCAATACCATCTACAAAGAAACTATAGCAAATGATGACCCATCAGCTTATAATCTCCCGTTTTTTAAACGTATGGGTATGGCAATTGAGAATGGCTGGGAAGTATTTGTAGACGTTATTGTTGGCCTGGCTAACCTTTGGGTTTTTATATTAGCAGGAATAGGCTCATGGATACTCATAAGGAACTACAGGGGCAAAAAACCGGTGTTGTTGCCGAAGACCTGATTAGCTAATATATTTCCTAAAAATCTTCATCCTCTTTGTAATGTTGATGCAAAGAGGATGATTTATTTCTTAAAAAACAAAATCCCGTAAATACATTTCTGCATCTGTCTAAAATGAAATTTTTATTTCAGCCCAAATAATAGTTAATTTGTCGCGATGCAAAAAACCTGTTTTTTACATGTAAAGAAGTTAGTTGTACTTATTTGGGTAGTACTGATTTCGGCAAACGTAAGTAAGGCACAATCTGTTTACCTTCCATATACTTACCAGCTAGATCAAAAGTTTAATTCCAGTATATATTCTGTAAATAACTCATTTCATACCTCGCTTAAGCCATTTTTAATTGATAGCACCATACTGCCTGCGTATAATGCTATTATGAATGTCGGTGTGGACAGCACCCGTAAAACCTGGGTCACAAGAAAGCTGTTTAATGAGCACTTATTTGATGAGCGAAATAAGGAATATACCTTTTATGGCGATTATTTGCCCGATCTGCAGGTAGGCCACGATTTTGCAGGCAAAAGAACCACTTATCTCAATACCCGCGGCGTGCAAGTTGGAGGGACCGTTGGCCCCAAGTTTTTCTTTTATTCCAGTTTTTATGAAAATCAGGGCACGTTCCCCGCATACTATGATAGTTATATAAACAAAATTGATTTTGTTCCCGGACAGGCCATAGACTATTCTTTGGGGAAACCCACAAAAGACTGGTCGTATGTTACCGCGATAATTTCGTACACACCAATAAAACAACTGAATATTACACTGGGCGAAGACAAAACTTTTATTGGTGATGGGTATCGTTCGCTGCTGCTATCAGACTTTGCTGCAAATTATCCTTTTTTGCGTTTGACGGCTAACCTGGGCAAGGTACAATACATGATGATGTGGGCATATATGCAAGATAAGTTCGCCACACAATTTAATTCTTTCACCAACAACCGTCGCAAATGGGCATTGGTTCATTACCTCGACTGGAACGCAACCAACCGCCTGTCATTTGGTTTTTTTAATGCTCTGATTGCTCAGGAGGCTGATGACAACGGCAATTTGCATGGTTTTGACGTAAACTTCATAAATCCATTGGTGTTTGCGAGTGCATTAGGCCCGTCATCGCAGCCAGATAATGTGTTTATGGGATTTACAGGCAAGTA
Source organism: Mucilaginibacter sp. (assembly GCA_036495385.1). Taxonomy (GTDB): domain Bacteria; phylum Bacteroidota; class Bacteroidia; order Sphingobacteriales; family Sphingobacteriaceae; genus Mucilaginibacter. Next base: position 4,916 of record DASXMZ010000421.1, read on the forward strand.
TAAAATATTTGATAAAACAGCCATTTATAGCCAGGTGATTTTTGACCGTTTTAGTGCGAGCGATTTCTTCGCAAATACTATCAATAATACCAACGGTTTTCAGCTTGGGTTACGGGGAGCCGACCTGTTTAAGGTAAAAAGCTTTAATTATCTTTTTGAATTTAATACGGTTAAACCTTATACCTACACCAGTTCGCAGCTTATTACAAATTATACCGACTATAGCCAGTCCCTGGGTGATCCCATCGGAGCAAATTTCCGGGAATATTTGGGCATATTAAATTATTCTATTGGCCGGTTTGATTTTATGGGTCAATTAAATTACGCAAAATATGGCCTCGATCCGAAGAATATGAACTATGGGCAGGATGTAACAAAAGTATTTTCACCCTCGGTGCCTACTACTGCGGTAGGGCAGGGCATAGCCACAAATTTATATTACGCCGAAGGGACCGTATCGTTACTCATTAATCCCAAATATAATTTACGCCTGGAACTTGGAGGTTTATTCCGCAATCAAAAAAACGACCTGGGCAGTCAAAAAACTGCTATGATAACATTCGGTTTGAGGAGCTCTTTCAGGGATCTGTATCATGATTTTTAACGGTTATATATAGATCGTTAGCAGTTCCTTTCATTATTCAACTTTTAAAAAAATATTTATTTTCTTTTTAAACCTTTTTTTTCGATTAGAGTCGAACAGAGCGTAAAGAGGTTTGGAATCATCGTATTTTGCTGATTGGGGGGTAATAAACCTCAAACCAACAATAATAATACCCCTATAATATAGAACACCTGGGATACCGTTTGGGTATCCCTTTTTACTTTCTTTATCACGGTGTTAGCATTTCTAGAAATCAACAATTAACTAATTATTAAAAAATTAAATTGTGGTTGATTTTTAACAAATAATAACATATTTTTAACATTTATTTGACAAATAAAATTAAAATAATGCCGTTATTGATTCGCGGTAGAGCAGT
>DASXMZ010000422.1:0-7844 GCA_036495385.1 Mucilaginibacter sp.
AGCGTGTGAATATAACATCGCACAGCAATGGCCTTATAAATATAAATTGGCCGGAGCGCTACCTTTCTGTGGCGGCAGGTGTAGAAATAAGCCTTTCGGGTATAAGACATATTTTCAAGCACCCGTTTGCGAGCATTGTAAAAATTGGCGCAGGCGGCTACCTGTTAAACAGGGGTATCACCGGGCATTGTGAAATTTATTCACAAATGGGAAAGACCACCACTGAACCTGTTAATGTTACCGTCCGGTCGTCGATTATGGTTAACAGGCCAAGGATGGAAGTTTACAGCTTCTGGCGAAAATTAGATAACCTGCCTTTGTTTATGAACCACCTGGAAGGCGTTGAAATGATTGATAGTCATCGTTCACGCTGGGCGCTCAAAATTCCTACCGGCCTTACGACAGTTAACTGGGAAGCTGAAATTGTGCAGGATATACCGGGACAGTTAATTGGTTGGAGTTCATTGCCCGATTCGATGATTGACAATGCAGGCAAAATACGTTTCAGAGATGCTGAGGATGGAAACGGTACCCTCGTAGATATAACAATAAGCTACCAACCTCCTGCGGGTGGTTTTGGTGCAAGCCTTGCTCATGTATTAAATCCCGTATTTAAGAACATGGTTGATAACGACGCACGAAACTTTAAACAGTATATGGATATTGATAGTAATAATGAGGTGATTGTAATTGTGGAGGAGTAATCAATCAATAGCGATGGGTTTATAAACAATTGCGTCATGCCGATGCAAATCGGTATCCCTCGTGAAAAGTAGGCCATGGAAATGTCTACTACATGCAAATTGTATACTTGGTAAGCGTGAACGTCCTGTGAGGTGCCGATATGCATCGGCATGACGTCCTTTAAAAATCTTTCGAACGCTTAAAGTTTATAACCCAGCGCTATTGATAGGATTATCAACAAAAAAACCCGCTCATCGCGGGTTTTCTATTTTTAAGATTGAAAGAATCCTAAAATCTTTAAATCCTATAAATCTTAGTGCTATTTCACTGCATCAACCACTGCTTTGAAAGCATCCGGATGATTCATAGCTAAATCAGCTAATACTTTACGGTTTAAACCGATTTCTTTAGCATTTAATTTACCCATTAATTGTGAGTATGAAATTCCGTGCTGACGGGCACCGGCGTTAATACGCTGGATCCATAGCGCTCTGAATTCTCTTTTTTTGGTTTTACGGTCGCGGTAAGCGTACTGTAAACCTTTTTCAACTGTGTTTTTTGCAACGGTATAAACCTTGCTGCGTGAACCCCAATAACCTTTGGCGAGGTTCATGATTTTTTTTCTGCGTCTTCTCGACGCTACTGCGTTAACTGAACGTGGCATTTTTTTTTCTTTTTTGGTAGTGGGTGTCCTTCTGGCCGTTGTTGGTGTTGTCACCAACAACTTTTGGATCTTGTTTACCCGATTACCTGGTTAAAAATTTGTTAATTACTTACCTATGCAAAGCATACGTTTTACGTTACCCATATCTGCATCAGATACTAATGAAGTGTGGGTAAGGTTGCGCTTACGTTTTGTTGACATCTTGGTTAAGATGTGGCTTTTGAAAGCGTTCTTCCTGGTGATTTTACCGGTTCCAGTGATGCTAAAGCGTTTTTTAGCGCTGGAATTGGTTTTCATTTTTGGCATGACAATTTATATTTACGAATTACGATTTTTGATTTACGATTTTCCTTATTCGCACATTTGCACATCCGCACATCTGCACATTATTTTTTCGCCCCCTTCGGTGTAACTGTTAAAAACATCCGTTTTCCTTCAAGTTTTGGCAATTGTTCTACTTTACCTACATCTTCCAATGCCTGGGCAAAGCGAAGAAGCAAAATTTCACCCTGCTCCTTGTAAACTATCGCACGACCTTTGAAATGTACGTAGGCCCTAACTTTTTCGCCGCTTTCCAAAAACTTAATAGCATGCTTTAATTTAAATTCAAAGTCATGGTCATCGGTGTTCGGGCCAAACCTTATCTCTTTAATAACCGTTTGCTTGGCATTGCTCTTAATTTCCTTTAACTTTTTCTTCTGCTCGTAAATAAACTTGTTATAGTCAGTCACTTTACAAACAGGCGGCACAGCGTTCGGCGAAATCTCGACAAGATCTAACTCTTGTTCTTCCGCAAGTTTAAGCGCATCCCTGAGGGAATAAATGCCTTGCTCCACGTTGTCGCCGACAAGACGAACTTCCTGGGCCCTGATAAATTGATTAATGTTGTGTTCGGCTTCCTTTTTCTTGAAAGGTAGCCTTGGTCCTCTGTTGAAAGGTTTGTTTAATGCCAAGTTATACGTTTATTTCTTTAAGTATCTGTTTTTTAAATTCTTCAATGTTCATACTACCTAAATCCCCCTGGCCATGTTTTCTGACGGAAACCATTCCATCGGCAGCTTCTTTTTCGCCTACCACAAGCATATAAGGGATTTTTTTAACTTCCGCGTCACGTATCTTACGCCCTATTTTCTCGTCGCGAAAATCAATAAGCCCGCAAATATCGGAATCTTTTAACGATTCTGAAAGTTTTTTTGCATAATCTTCATATTTTTCCGAGATCGGCAAAACAATAAATTGTTCCGGCGAAAGCCATAACGGGAAATTACCGGCGCAGTGCTCAATCAACACGGCTATGAAGCGTTCCAGTGAACCAAAAGGCGCCCGATGAATCATTACCGGCCGGTGTTTCTGATTGTCGCTGCCGGTATATTCCAGCTCAAAACGTTCGGGCAAATTATAGTCGACCTGTATGGTGCCTAATTGCCATTTTCTGCCCAAAGCATCCTTCACCATAAAATCGAGCTTGGGGCCATAAAATGCAGCTTCGCCAAGTTCTATTACTGTTTTCAGCCCTTTCTCTTCGGCAGCTTCAATAATTGCGATTTCGGCTAAAGCCCAGTTGGCATCGCTTCCGATATACTTGGCTTTATTTTCCGGATCACGCAAGGAAACCTGTGCGGTATAATTTTCAAACCCTAAAGCGGTAAATACATACAGTACCAGGTCGATCACCTTTTTAAACTCCTCTTTTACCTGGTCGGGGCGACAAAATAAATGCGCATCATCCTGAGTAAAACCGCGTACTCGTGTCAAGCCGTGAAGTTCACCGCTTTGTTCATAACGATAAACTGTACCGAACTCAGCATACCGAACCGGCAAATCCTTGTACGACCGTGGTTTGGTTTTATACATTTCGCAGTGGTGAGGGCAGTTCATCGGCTTTAAAAAGAACTCCTCCCCTTCCTGTGGTGTCTTTATCGGCTGAAATGAATCAGCTCCATATTTTTCGTAATGCCCTGATGTAACGTACAGGTTTTTATGGCCGATGTGCGGTGAAATCACCTGCTCATACCCGGCTTTTACCTGGGCCTTTTGCATAAAGTCGACTAAACGTTGGCGCAAAGCTGCCCCCTTGGGTAACCATAGTGGTAAGCCCATGCCCACTTTTTCGGAAAAGGCGAACAGCTCCATTTCCTTACCCAATTTGCGGTGATCACGCTTTTTGGCTTCTTCCAGCACATGCAGGTAATCGGTCAGCTCACTTTGTTTTGGGAAGGTTACGCCGTATATGCGGGTTAATTGTTTCCTGCTTTCGTCGCCACGCCAGTAAGCACCGGCAACGCTCATCAGCTTCACGGCTTTTATAAAACCGGTGTTAGGGATATGCGGTCCGCGGCACAGATCGGTAAAGTTACCTTGTGTGTAAAAGGTAATTGAACCATCCGGAAGGTCTTTTATCAAATCGAGTTTATACTCGTCACCTTTTTCGGTAAAATACTCTAGTGCATCAGCTTTGCTGACAGGTTTGCGCACAAACTCCTCTTTGGTTTTGGCGAGCTCAAGTATTTTATCTTCAATCTTTTTGAACTCGTCCGAAGAAAATTCGCGGTCGCCAAAATCCACATCATAATAAAATCCGGTCTCAATTGCCGGACCGATGCCGAATTTTGTACCGGGGTACAAAGCTTCCAAAGCCTCGGCCATCAGATGAGCAGATGAATGCCAAAAGGTGGCCTTACCCTGCAGGTCATTCCAGGTTAAAAGTTTTACGGAAGCATCATGCTCAATAGGGCGACCTGCGTCCCAAACCTGGCCGTTAACTTCGGCTGCCAATACGTTTCGTGCTAATCCTTCGGAGATCGACATCGCGATCTGCATGGAGCTGGTGCCCTTCTCATATTGACGAAGGGATCCATCGGGAAGTGTTATGTTAATCATCTACAACTATGATTTATTTTTTATTGAAAGTAATTTGTTCAATCACGTACAAAGTGATTTATTGCTTGGGACAAATATATTAAAACAAAATGTCTTTTTGACGCACGGGTGAAATCTTAGAACGGTGCGCTCCCAAATTGCGGGTAGATATTAAAACGGGATGAGATTTAATACACAGCTCTTTTTGTCGACTGTTAATTATGCTAGTAGCTTTGCCGATTTTTTTAGTCTTTGTTCCAAATTGTGTACAACTTTTCTAATGCCACTACTTTTTCAGCATCGCCCATGGTTTCAATAGCAAAATATGCCTTTCGAAATAATTTCAGTTTTTCAAATTGATCTATTATGGTATTTTTCAACACTTCCTTCCGTTGAAGTCTTGGATTTTTATCGATATATTCAAGCAAATATTCCAATATTTCAGTTTTAATTGTAGAGTTTTTTTTATTTGGTACGTAATTTAAACTCGAATAAAGCAGGAATGGATCAAAACTAGTCGTGTCTATCAATTTAAGTCGCAACTTAGCTTTATCCCACATGTGTCTTGCTTTCGAGGGATTTCTTTCAGCATTTACGTATGCTGACAAGCACGAAAACTGTACAGAATCACTCTGATCCTTTATGAATTTCCGTATTGACTCTATAATATGTAGGTCGTCATATCCGATTTTCGTGTAAATAAATAGAAGTTTGTCGATTTTTTGGCTTGGATAATTAGATTGCAATGAAAAAGATAAAGACTGTCGATCAACCTCGTTATTGGCCTCATCAATTGCCGCTCTCCACAAGTTTTGTTTTAGAGGATCATTATCAGAAAGGTTTAGGGCTATTCTACAGTATGATATATATTTGGGAATATAATGATCATTTATGTCCTCCATAAATGGCGAATATGGTTCCGATATGTTTTCCGCCAAAAACTTAACCGTATCCCATATCTGATTTTTTTTTGAGTTTTTTTCATTCATCGTTTCGGCAATTGCAATTAAGGCTTTGTACCTATTGATATAGTCTGTCTTTGAAATATTAGAAGCCAATTCAAATGCTTTTTTACGATTCTTACCGGCGATGTTTGCGATCAACAACGAATAGGCTTGGTCCTTATAAAATGTTGGCAATTTATTGGCAACTGCAATTGCGTGAGCAAGATTTCCTCTTGCAATTATCCCGGTTATTTGAGCTATCGCTTTATATTTACTCATAGAGTCTAACACTGATAAAGAAAAACTTGGTGTATCAGGAAGGTTACTCAAAATTTTGAGAGCTTTATAAGAATCATGACTTGCAAAACTCACCGCTAAATATGAAATTGAAGAATTTTTTTCATACGGACTCATTTTCTCACAAAGCGTAATTGCTTTTTCAAAAATCAAATCCTTTTCGTTACCTTTTTCGGGCAAGTTATAAATTATATCTCCCAATAGCTTGTTTGTCGAACTGCTATAATAGGTGGTTATTAAATTCCGAAAGTTTATAAGTTAGTTTCGGATCAACAGAAACTAAACCATATAGCGCGCCATAGGATAGTGAGGATCCATTATTCCTGTTGACATAATTTAAAATTTCAGACTTTATTTTATAATTTTTAATATACCATGAAGAATCAACAATCAAATAACCGATGATTAGTAATAGAAATACGCTTATAGCATTAATACCTGTCTTTTTTATTTTTAAAAGAGTATCATGCAATAAATCTTTTTTTAGTAACTCTTTACTACCCCAGGTTATTGATTTTTGATACTTGGAAATAAAAAAATATTCTCTAAGATTTAATAAATAGCTCTTTTTTCGATTATTTCCAATCCATTCATTTACTCTTAATTCTAGTAATATGTTTGCTTTTTGCAACGCAGTATTAGTTCTATTGTAAATTGCTAGTATTGGCTCAATTAATTTTTCATGGGCAAGCTCGTACTTTTTGTCCACCTCGATAAAATGTACGATTCTTAATTCAACTAACAATTTAAGAATTGACTCCAACCCCTCTTCATGAACAATTAGATTTTTTCCTTTTATTTCTTGGAGTGTAAGTTGTCCTGCTCGCACATATTCGTTGGCATCAATTAATGATACAAGTGTGTTCAACACATCACCATCTCTGTTGAAAGTATTTGGTACATTTAATTCATCATCCAGATATTTTTTGAGAATGCCTTGAAAACCTCCAAGTCTTTCAAATGTGCTGGCCGTTAAATCATTATCTGGATGATTTCGCTTAATAACCAGTAGGGCAATTTGGATATCGACAGGAGAAATTAAACCATCTTTATTAGATGCGAGCTCATTTTTTGCAAACGAGATTAAAAATGAATCATCTGTATTCTTGATATTCTCTAATTGGGCAATAACTTTGAATATAATAACAGCTTGATCCGGTGTGAAATTTTGTAACCTAAAATAATTTTTTGTTGCATTCAATACGTAATCAATTTGCTCTTGTAATTCGTGCAAGTTGTCCAAAAAATCACTTCTTATAGATATTAGCATTTTTGTACTATTATTTTCATCATAGATATTTTTGAGGTTCTTGATAAATAATTGACGCTCAGAAAGGGAATATTGCGTATACAATTGTTCGAATTGATCAAAAACCAGTATCAATATTTTGGGCCTTATATTATTATTAGCTAGTTTGACGAATTGGTCTAATGAGTGATCTACGCGATGATTTAAATCGGGTATACTCTCCCTAATTCCATCTATGATTGTTTTTTCTATAGATTTATTGACAAAGGTTATGACCACAATCAGATATTTATCCGAATTTATAGCAGGAGCTAATCCAGCCTTTAATAGAGAGCTTTTTCCGCATCCTGAAACCCCAGTGATTATGCCGATTTTGAAATCCGGGCGATACAACGCATCGATATAAACTGAAATCTCGCTGTTTCTTTGTAGTTTTTTAAATATTTCTTCATCATGGTCCTCAAATGATAAAGGCCCTTTTATGGGCGAGTGATAATCTAAGTTTATCGGAATGTCTTTTTCTTTGATTTTAATTCTTACTGCCCAAACAATTAATACCACAACTATTATCCAAAAGGCGTAGTTATAGTAAATGGGAATGGCGAGGTTTAGATCAAATTTTTTTATTGCAAATCGTACCGATTCCTCTATTATGATAAGTATAGTTGCTGCAATTATTATCTGTCGTTTCTTGGGAAATCTTCCAAAATCCTTAATTGTGTTACCCACAACTTCCACAACAGAATTAATTAAGCTTTCGATTTTTGTAAACTTTGTCATTTGTGATAACGATTGAGTAAATTTGGGAGGTATTAAAAATTTTTACATCAGAGAACAAACGAAGTTGATATTAAAAGGTCAGGTTTAATGGGTTTCATTGCTATCGCTAAAATAATAATCTAAATCCAAAATCATAATTGTCTGAACTATGATTTTTAGGATTGAAAGATTATAGGTTTTTTGGCTGATTTTACTAACTCCCCCCCCCGCTACCGCAAGCGTCCTCGTGGCCGTTGCGCAACTAAGTTAACTATTATCAAATATATTTGGTTAATATATTGATTTTTAGTATCTTAATACCATGCAAGGGAGAAAAAACTATCAGGAAAAACTCTTCACCAATTTCCAATTATCTGACCGTGTTCCG
>DASXMZ010000423.1:0-12343 GCA_036495385.1 Mucilaginibacter sp.
ACGCCTCCGGGAACAGGGGTTATCCAGCTGGCTTTTTGCGATACGCCTTCAAAGTCCACATCACCATACAACTTAAACCCTGATTTGGTAAGGGTTGAATTTTCGCGGTTCATGCCAACGTCTATCACAACAACGCCATCCTTTACCATATCGGCGGTGATAAAATTCTTTTTACCAATGGCTACGATTAATATATCAGCTTGTAAGGTTATGCTTTTAATATCAGGGGTACGGCTGTGGCAAATGGTAACCGTGCAATTGCCGGGATAGGTATTGCGCGCCATTAGAATGCTGATAGGGGAGCCTACAATATTGCTTCGGCCAACCACCACGCAATGTTTGCCTGTTGTTTCAATGTTATACTCCTTTAACATCATGGTGATACCATAAGGCGTAGCTGGTATAAACGAAGGCAAGTTGCGCTGCATGCGGCCAAGGTTAACGGGATGAAAACCATCCACATCTTTTCGGTAATCTATCTTCTCTGTTACCTTTTCAGGATCGATATGTTTTGGTAAGGGTAATTGCACAATAATACCGTCTATATCGGCATCAGCGTTAAGCTCGGCAACCTTTTGCAGCAATTCTTCTTCGATTACGCTACTTTCATAGCGCACTAAAGTCGATTTAAAGCCTACCTGTTCACAATTTTTAATTTTGCTGGCAACATAAGTCTCGCTGCCGCCATCATGGCCAACCAATACGGCCACCAAGTGGGGTTTGCGCCCGGTTTCAGCCAGAATCTTAGCTGCGTCTTCGGCTATTTCACCTTTAAGTTTTTCTGATACGTATTTTCCGTCTAGTAATTTCATGCCCCCTGGCCCCCTAAAGGGGGAATTATTAAATGAATAAAAGTATTTTTAACCCGCTATACTTCCCCCTTTAGGGGGTCAGGGGGCGATTTAATCAAGTTTCAAAACCGCCATAAACGCCGATTGTGGTATTTCTACGTTACCTACCTGGCGCATGCGTTTTTTACCTTTTTTCTGTTTTTCCAACAGTTTGCGTTTACGTGAAATATCACCACCGTAACATTTGGCCGTAACGTCCTTACGCAGGGCTTTAACCGTTTCACGGGCGATGATCTTCGCACCGATGGATGCCTGTATGATAATTTCGAATTGCTGGCGCGGTAGCAGCTCTTTTAGCTTTTCGCAGATCTTCTTACCAAAATCATAAGAGTTACCCCTATAGATTAATGAGGATAATGCGTCGACAGGTTCCGCGTTTAACCGGATATCCAATCGCACCAGGTCCGATTGCCGGTAACCAATCTGATGATAGTCAAATGAGGCATAGCCCTTTGATATCGTTTTTAATTTATCATAAAAATCAAAAACGATCTCGCCCATCGGCAATTCAAATATCAGTTCAACACGATCAGAGGTGAGATACGATTGATTGATAATAGACCCGCGCTTTTGAATACAAAGTGACATTACCGGTCCCACAAAGTCGGATTTTGTGATGATGGTAGCTTTGATATATGGCTCTTCCACAAAGTCTATCTTACTTGGATCGGGAAGGTCGGATGGATTATTTACCGTAATAGGGTCGCCTTTTGTAGTGTAGGCAATGTACGATACGTTGGGAACGGTTGTGATCACCGTCATATCAAACTCGCGCTCCAGCCGCTCCTGGATAATTTCCATGTGCAGCATACCTAAGAATCCGCAACGGAAACCAAAACCTAATGCCGCTGACGATTCGGGTTCAAAAACCAGCGAAGCGTCATTTAGCTGCAGTTTAGCCATTGATTCGCGCAGTTCTTCATAATCTTCGGTATCAACAGGATATATCCCGGCAAATACCATCGGCTTTACCTCTTCAAAGCCTTGTATGCCACTTTCGCAAGGGCGCTCCACACTGGTTATAGTATCACCTACTTTTACTTCCCTGGCTTCTTTTATACCGGAAATGATATAGCCAACATCGCCTGTTTTAATAACATCTTTCGGCGATTGTTTCAATTTTAACGTTCCTATTTCGTCGGCATTGTATTGTTTTTCGGTAGCAAAAAATTTAACCTTTTCGCCTTTACGTATTTCGCCGCTTACTACTTTAAAGTAAGCTACGATGCCGCGAAATGAGTTAAAAACCGAATCGAATATCAATGCTTGCAGCGGTGCGGCAGGATTGCCTACCGGATGCGGAATGCGTTCAACAATAGCGCGTAAAATATCATACACACCCATCCCCGTTTTACCTGATGCAGCTATAATGTCTTCACGTTTACAGCCAATTAGTTCAACTATCTGATCTTTAACTTCCTCGGGCATTGCGCCGGGAAGATCCATTTTGTTGAGTATTGGAATAATTTCAAGGTCGTTCTCAAGTGCCAGGTATAAGTTTGAGATTGTTTGTGCTTGTATGCCCTGTGCTGCGTCAACAATAAGCAAAGCGCCCTCACAGGCAGCTATTGAGCGTGAAACTTCATAAGAGAAATCGACATGCCCAGGGGTATCGATGAGATTGAGCACATATTTTTGCCCATCCAATTCATAATCCATTTGTATGGCATGACTTTTTATGGTGATGCCACGCTCGCGTTCCAGGTCCATGTCATCCAATAACTGCGCCTGAGATTCGCGCTGAGTGATTGTATGCGTGTATTCCAGTAACCTGTCGGCAAGTGTGCTTTTACCGTGGTCGATATGGGCTATGATACAAAAATTACGAATATGTTCCATTGAAGCGCAAAAATAGCTTTTTACGCTGATATTTTGGTATATGTGATGAAATAGGCAAGGCCGCCGGCAATATCGAACGCCGTCCGCCAGCTGGCGGATGAATTATGAAGTACTTCGACGTTCGAAATTGGAAATTCGGTGTTCGATATTAATTTCTCGAAAAAAGATATATATTACTGAATTAAACTTTAACACCCATCAATGATCGCCAGGCCCAGCGGGTTGCGCCGTTAAAGCCGTTCCAGCTTTTTACAAAGTCAATTACACCTTCCAGACCTATCCCGGTGAATTTGGTTTTGTAATTTTTAAAGGCATATTTATAAACAGCATCAGGGTTTTCCAGCTTTATACGCCGGTAAATTTCTTTCCTGACGTATAACGTGCGTATGAAGTAAATATTAAACAAAATAACAAAACTGTATACGCTCCGCCTTATGTAACCTGCTTTGTCGGTATATCTTTTTAATAAATTTTTTGTAAAATAAATGTGCCGGGCTTCTTCAATGGCGTGCAGATCAAAAACTTTTCTTAAAACCAGGTAGGAGGAAGGGTCCTTCCGTGTTCTGTCGCCGTAGGTATCCGTAACTAATTCAACGGAGAGGCTGCCCATAAATAAAAAATCAACCGGCAAATACTTTGCAGTAAAGAGGCCGATGAACCGGTGCATGCGCGACGGCTTTATAGGCTCGCCATTCAGTTTTTGGATAGCTTGCGCAAACATCTCCTGGTGGCGATACTCTTCAATCAGTTCCCTTATCAGGAACCTGTACACCATGTCATCAGGTCGCAGCGTAAGAATATATTTGCTCAGAAACAGGCAAAATAAGCCTTCACCCCAGCCATAAGAATAAAGCACCTGTACAATTTCGTGCCGCCCTAATTCAAGTTTTTGAAATGGGGTAAGTGTTTCATATAAAGCGAGGCCCTCCAGCGAATTCAGATTTTCGGGTAAAAATACTTCTACAGGGGTTGGTTCCTCATGCCAGGGGATATAAGTTCCGGGTAGTAGAGGTTTTTCTTTACTGATCCTGATCAAACGCTCCACGTCTTTTTCGTCCATAACTCAAGTCATTACGCATACTTTTTTTAGATCGTTGCTCTATAAATGTGCGGTATGCTAAATTAGTTTGAGATAAAGTAAAAAAATCAGACATTCATCATACGGCAAACAATTGGCCGATGTCCTTAAACGATTTAAATTCCAGGGCATTGCCCGATGGGTCGAGGAAAAACATAGTTGCCTGTTCGCCGGGCAGACCCTTAAAGCGGATATAAGGTTCTATTACAAATTTTATATTATTGCTTCTTAATCTTTTTTCAAGGTCGTGCCACTGTTCCCATTCTAAAACAACACCATAGTGCGGAACCGGAACGTCATGGCCATCAACCGGGTTAAAATGATGCTTGGCTTCTTCGGCAGGCCGTGGTTTCAAATGGATTACAAACTGGTGACCATATAGGTTAAAGTCGGTCCACTGATCCGAACTTCTGCCTTCGCTGCATCCTAAAACATGCCTGTAAAATTTCCTGGCTTCGTCCAGGTCATAAACCGGTACAGCAACGTGAAATGGGGTTATTTTATTTTTCATTGTTGAAATGTTGTAAAGTTGTAAGGTTGGAATGTTGTTTTCAGTCATTAAAGTCGAAAGTCGTAAAGCCTGAAGGAAAAAAAATAACCTTACAACATTTCAACCTTACAACATTCCAACAAAAAGCTTACAACATTTCAACAAAAATATCACTTTACGGTATACCTATACACCTGCCGGCCAATATTGCCATCTTTATCTATACCTTCAATTATCGCCCGGTATGTTCCTCTGCCGTCTGAATTAAAATATTCCAGCGTAGCAGTACCCGTTTTGTCAGTAATCACATTCGGGTTCCAATAAATCGTGCTGCGTCTGTCGGTGGTATTCGTTTGACTTTCTCTTGGCCCGTCATAACGTGGTAAATAGAATGCCTTTATTGCGGTATATCCTCTGGGAGTAAAAGTTATTTCATTCCTTTTTGGGATTAAATCCCTCAACTCCTGCATGGTGACCTTTTTGGCAGGTTCAACCTTTTTCAAATTGACTACAATAGCGCCATTAGTGTTGTATAAGCTTTTTATCATCCCCAACTCATCCTTGTAAAATATTTCAACTGACTCGATATCGTTAGGATTCAGACCAACTAAAGCGTTTGCATCAACAAACTGCCCTCTTAAAAAAATCGCAGCGGGTGTCGCTTTGCCCTGGCTGTAATCCCGCATTACATAAAAATTCTCGTTTTCAAACACCATCCCTGCAGCAAGTGATTTTATACATTCTATTGGCTCACCACAGCCCTGGAATAAACTCCCTTTTATAGTATAATCGGCCTCGTGGCTTAAGCTTTGCAAGCTGCTGAAGTCGCGGTGGGTTACCGTTTTTACAATTTTTGTATCCTTTATAACCACCTCTCTTAACATATGTTTGTCGCTATATTGTACCTTACTGTTCGCTAAGTATGAACTCAGCGCACTGTCGATGTTTACTATCTCGTCGGGCGCATTATAATTCTCAGCCAGGCCCTGCGAATGATCACCGTCGACGCTGAGTACCATATCATTAGACCGGGCATTGTCACGCGCGCTTAAAACGAGTTGTGAAGAATCCTGGAAAACTACATTGGAAAACTTGAAATGTCCATCAGCGTCAGTAATCGTATTTTCTGAACGATTTTTATCGTGAATGCTTAAACGCACATTGCCTTTGTTAACCGGGATCCCGTTAGCCGCGCGAAGGGTACCGCTGATGGTGATGCCCTGTTCCGGCAAATAACTTATCGACGGGTATTTGTCGCCCAGAATACCATCATATGAGAAACGCCGATAGCCCTGGGTTTGTAGTAAAACATCCAGATCGGCGGCGGTTTTTTCATCGGGATGATTAAAATAATAATTTGGTTTTTCAATATATCCCTTTATATCTGATGTTAGTAAGAGATAAGTAAGTATTGTGGTTTCTGAGTTCTCGTCGAAAGGAACTTTTGCGTCATCAACCACGGATAAAGAAAAATTTCCCTCGTCGGGTTGATCATTGTTTTTTGCGAGGATGTTTAATTTAACCTTCTGACGAGTATTATAAGCTGGACGATCGCTGCTGATTGATAAATTTAATTGATCATTATGCTGTATAAATGCTATACGTTCACTAACGGGATCGCCATCTGGTGAAAAAAGTGTTACCTGCACAATGCCTGTGGGAAACTTGGCTTTTGGAATATTCGCATTATAAGCCTGATCTTGTAGCTGCATTTTAGCAGCATAACAGATAAGTCCGCTTGATTTCGCTAAAATAAAAAATGTCTTACCCTTGTATGCCTGAAAAAACGGAGCATCTGCCTGTATTTTTATCGTCAATGCATCTGCGTTAGAATTCTCAAGGCCCAAATTTATTCCACCGGTTTGTATCTTCGGCAGAATAGGAGTTGCTGTTGACCCGTCAGCAAATGTTACCTTAACCGTGTAGGTCTTCCCATCTTCTGGTGACAAGGAGAAATATCCCATTCCTAAATGGGAAGACGAAAATTCAGCCACTACATTATTATTGTTATCCGTTATCGTTCCCTTTGCGTCAATACCCAAACCGTCGGGTTTTATGGCTTTGAAGGCGACTTTTGTACGTAAGCCAATTAATAATTCACCACCCTCCGGAAAAAATTGTATGTCATTTGGTTTGGATATCGGCTTTAAAGAAAAAGAGCTGTTAATCTGTTTCCTGGCGCCGTTATCTACAGCCGTAACCAGCGTAGTAGAATCTAAGTTATAATTCTTAACGTTAAGAAAATTTATATCTATGAAGCCATTAATATCTGTTTCGCCCTTGCCTTTTAAAATAGCTTCATCATCTTTTATTACCGACCAGCTTACTTTTTTACCAGCATATGGGTTTCCATTATCATCTTTATAAAATATGGCTGCCGAAACTTTTGGGATTTTACCGGCCATGGTACTTTTTAAAGAAACTTGAGTGGATACAGTATTATTTATAGCGTCGCCGATGGTTATATTTTTATTGAAAAAGTAGGCCGGCCCTGCGTTATCCATCCAATTGGTGTAAGCCACTACACGGTAATTTCCCTTTTTATAGGAGTATTGCGAAAGTGGAAAATTGCCCCAGGCAACGCTGTTTTTAACCTGTAATTTTAGTAATTGGATCAGCGAATCGCGGGGGCCTAAAATAGCAGCATAAACAATTTTACTCAAAGGAGAAGGGCGGTGATTGTCAAGGGTTAGATATGCTTTAAACCATATAGTATCGCCTACTGCATAATATGGTTTATCAAAATGGAGATAAACTTTTTCAATAGGAATATCATTGTAAACTTTGGCCGTTTTGACCATTATATTATTTAAAGAGGTGGCATCATCTTGAGCAAATGCAGATAGATAAGGTATTGTGGCAAATAAAACTAGTGCGAAAAGGACTTTTATAAATTTCATAATTTAAATTAACCGGCTGGATGGGTAAATATAGCCCATTATGGTTTAAACCTGGCCAAATGTGAGTGAGTTTAACATTTATTTTACATTTTTATCTTACTACAAGCTGCACGGTATTTCTGCTTACCTGTTCCAGCAGTATAGTTTTACCTGATGTTAGCGCTTGTAACGAAGCAGGTGAATAATGCCTTAACGTAATTAACGTTAGGCTATTATTATATTTAATTTTAAAATCATGATCCAAACCATTTAATAACTTTTTAAAACGGTCTTCATAAAGATCAAAACAAACTGTGAAACTAAGGGCAGACGTTTGCATCATATTTATTTTGGCGTGGTTTTTTGCGAACAAAGAAAAAATGTCGCTCAGGTGATTTTCAGAAATAAAAGAATAATCTTTTGCTGAAATAGACAGCAAAACCTGGTTTTGTTTTACAATAATAACCGGTTTTATAAACAAATTAATGCCATCCTCTTTTATAATGGTTCCTTGGGCTTCCGGATCGGCAAACGGTTTAACCAACAAAGGTATTTTAGCATTTTGAAGTGGTTTTATTGTTTTGGGATGTATTACACTTGCGCCGTAATAGGTCATCTCGATAGCTTCTGTATAGGATAGTTCGTCAAACTTAACCGTATCCGGAAAAAATTTAGGATCGGCGTTCAATATGCCGGGAACATCTTTCCAGGTGGTAACTGATTCAGCGCCCAGGCAGGCAGCAAATATAGAAGCGGTGTAGTCAGAACCTTCACGACCTAGAGTAGTTGTGAAATTTTCGGAGGTTCCACCTAAAAATCCCTGTGTAACGACGAGTCCTTTTTGCATGAGTCCGGGAATATCCTTGCTGATGCTTATCTGTGTTTTATCCCATTGCACTATGCCCTCGCGATAGGTGTTATCTGTATGAACATATCCGCGTACATCTATCCATTGGCTTTTTATGCTTGCTTTATTAAGGTAGGCGTTTACTATCCGGGTTGAAACCATTTCGCCAATAGATACAATCTGATCGTAGATAAAATCAAAATCGTCATGTGGTTCGTCTTCTATGATCCAGTCAATCTCTACAAAAGTATTCGCAACTTCGTTAAATACGGGATCTGAAGGTTCAAAAAGCTGTTCAATTATCGCATAGTGATATTTTTTTATATCGTCAAAAATGATCTGAAGTTGATCGTCTTGTTCAACATAAGCTTTTGTAAGTTTTTCGAGCGCATTGGTAGTTTTACCCATTGCCGAAACCACAATCAATATCTGGTTGCCCTCAAACCTCTTAACTACGTTAGCCAGGTTAACTATACCATTTGCATCTTTTACAGATGCCCCTCCGAATTTAAAAACAAGCATTATTTAAAAGGTATTTTGGGATTGAAGATCAATTTTTAGTAACTGTTCCTTCGATAAGGCTGCATTAAGCCATCCGGCTTCAATGTTGGCTTCGTACTTTTTATAAAAATTAATAGCTGGTTCATTCCAATCCAGCACTTGCCAAACCATGCCGCTGTAACCCAATATTTTTGTTTCTTCTATAACCCTGTTAAATAACAACTTTCCAGCCCCATTGCCGCGCATGGTCTCGGTAACTATCAGGTCTTCAAGATACAGGCGGCAACCCTTCCAGGTAGAATAGCGGACATAATATAAAGCAAATCCAACAATTAAACCATCAACTTCGGCTACAAAAGCTTTCCAAACCGGATTTTCTTTAAATCCCGCATCTTCAAACTCCTGCAATGTTACGGTAACCTCTTCCGGAGCCCTTTCAAATAGTGCCAGCTCATGCACCAATTCAAGCAAACGGGGACAATCTTCCTTTTTAGCGAATCGTATATTTATTTTCATCAGTTTTTAGTCATTTGCTGCGCGTCATCGCGTCAACGGTCATTTTTAGTGTGAACCTGAACCAAAAACTCGGTGTAGGTAAACAAATCCGAAATCGAATCTCCGAATTCCGAAATAAAAATCAATTATTTTTCCAGTGCTTGATAACTCTTTCCCCGAAAATGGTACTGCCAAGCCTTACCATCGTACTTCCCTGTTCAATAGCTATTTTATAATCAGACGACATGCCCATTGAAAGTGTATCAAATGTATTATCCTTTCGGAAGTAGCTTTGTTTTATGCCGTCGAAAAAGGTTTTTAGCTCGTAAAACTCTTCTTTTATTTGCTTTTCGTTATCAGTGTTTGTTGCTATGCCCATAAAGCCACGGATGCGGATGTGTTTTAGGGCCGGCAATTCTTCCGATCTTAATAGTTCTATTATTTCATCAAAGCCAAGTCCGAATTTGGTTTCTTCATCGGCTATATAAACCTGCAGCAGGCAATCAATTACCCGATTGTTTTTTTCGGCATGCTTATTTATTTCCTGCAATAACTTCAAACTATCAACCGATTGTATCATACTGATAAACGGCGCTATATATTTTACTTTATTACTTTGCAAATGGCCTATAAGATGCCATTGAATATCTTTTGGTAAATGCTCCTGTTTTTCAACCAGTTCCTGCACCATATTTTCACCAAATAAACGCTGTCCTGCGTCGTAGGCTTCCTGCACTTCGGTAGCGGGCTTGGTTTTTGATACCGCTATCAAAGCTACGTTCAGGGTACTGGTTTCTTTTTTTAAACGTTTAATATTATCTGCAATGCTCATTTATCCTTAATTTTGCATAATTACAAGCCGCTAAATTACAGAATGCGTAAATATATCACCCTGTTTTTTTCAGTATCCTTATTTTTATTTGCCTGCAATAGCGGCAAACCATCAGCTGAAATAATAAATCATGACCGTATGGTTAATTTGCTGACCGATCTTCATATAGTTGATGGCCGGATGTACACACACCTGGTGCCGGATAGTCTGTACAAATATGGGATGGGAATGTACTTGTCGTTATTTAAAAAATACAATACTGATTCGGTACAATTCAGGAAAAGCTATAAATATTATACCACGCAACCGGCCGAATTGCAAGCTATCTATGAACAGGTACTCAAAAATCTGAAACAAAAAACCGATTCGGTGACTAAGTTGCAATTGAAACAGGCACAACCAACACAACCAACACAACCAACTCAACAAAAACCTTTAAATGCTTTACCCAAAAAATAGTGCAGATAAACTGGGATTTACCGAGGTAAAGGAATTAATAAAAGCACACTGCCTCAGTGAAATGGGCCGGCAGATGGTGGATAGGATACAGGTGATGAACAATTACGATCATATCCGCAAGTTTTTATATCAGGCCAACGAATTTAAAAACATATTGGAAAATGATGCTCCTTTGCCTATTCATCATTTTTTTGATATAAAATCGCTGGCAAATAAGGCCAGGATTGAGGGCGCTTTTTTGAGCGAAGAGGAATTTTACCAGGTACAGGCCTCGTTAACAACAGTATTCGCGGTAATCGGATATTTTAACGAACGCGAAGGGCAGTATCCGAACCTGGAGGCTTTGTTTGAACATCTGCCCATTGAAAAGGCGATCCTTAAAAAAATAGACCTGGTAATTGATCAGAAAGGCAAGATAAGGCCTAATGCCTCGCGGGAATTAGCTGACATAACCTCGGGCATAGCGAAAGCCGAGCAGGAGGCACGCAGAAAAATCGACCAAATATTTAAAAGTGCAACGGCAAATGGCTGGACTGCAGATGGTTCGCTTACCGTGCGCGACGGGCGTTTGTGTATCCCATTGCTGGCAGAAAATAAGCGGAAACTTAAGGGGTTTATTCATGACGAATCATCATCCGGTCAAACGGTGTATATGGAACCTGAAGAGGTTTTTACATTAAACAACCGTATTCGTGATCTTGAATTTGAGCGCCGGCGCGAGATTGTAAAAATACTAACTGCTTTAACTGACGAATTAAGGCCATATGTGCCCCTTTTACTTTCGTACCATTCCCTGTTAACCAAGCTTGATTTTGTAAGGGCGAAAGCGCTTTTTGCTATTGATATAGAAGGCGAAATGCCTCAACTGGAGAACGAAGCCAAGGTTAAATTAATCAACGCCCGTCACCCGCTTTTACTTTTAAATTTTAAAAAGGAGAGAAAAACGGTGGTGCCTTTAAACGCTCAGATAGACGAAAGCACCAGGATAATTGTGGTATCAGGACCTAACGCCGGCGGTAAGTCTGTCTGCATGAAAACGGTGGGGCTATTGCAAATGATGGCGCAAGCAGGTTTGCTGATTTCGGCTGCTGAGGCAAGTGTTGTGGGAGTTTTCAAGCAATTATTTGTGGATATTGGTGACGATCAGTCGATTGAAAGCGATCTCAGTACCTACAGCGCACATCTTTCAAAAATGAAGGAATTTGTGGAACAGGCCAATGGCAAAACGTTGATCCTGATCGATGAGTTTGGTACCGGAACCGACCCCCAGTTTGGCGGCCCGATTGCCGAAGCGGTACTGGAATCGCTAAATCATAAAAAGGTAAAGGGAATGGTGACTACCCACTATTCAAACCTGAAAATTTTTGCAAGCCATACCGAAGGCATTGAAAACGCATCCATGTTGTTTAACAATGTGGAGATGAAGCCACTTTATATGCTTGAAGTTGGCAAACCCGGCAGTTCTTATGCTTTTGAGATCGCACAAAAAATCGGCCTTCCGCAAAATGTGCTCAATCTCGCCAAAAACAAGGTCAGCGCCGGTCAGAAAAAAGTAGATACTTTACTGGTTGACCTGGAGCGGGAAAAAAAAGAAATCTTCGACACCAAAATAAAACTGGAGAGACAGCAAAAAAGAGTTAATGAACTGCTGGCCGAAAACGAAAAGTTAAAAAGCTATCTCGATGAAAATAAAAAGGCGCTGATAAAGGATGCGAAGGAGCAGGCAAAAAACATCATTATCAATGCAAATAAGCTGGTTGAAAACACTATTTCGGAGATAAAAAGCAGCAATGCAGATAAAGAGAAAACCCGCAGCCTGCGCGAAACCTTAAATGTAGAGCTGCAAAAAAATACGGTTAAACCCGAAGTTGTTAAACCAGTAAAGCAAGATGATGAGTTAAAACCTGGTGACTGGGTAAAGCTAACCGATAGCGAAACAACCGGCCAGGTAATGGAGCTGATAAAGGATAGTGTGGTTATAGCCATCGGCGATTTGCGGACCGTGGCCAAAAGGAAAAGGGTTGTAAAGGTCGATCGTTCGAGCGTGCCGAAGGAAATAAGAAAAAGTTTCA
>DASXMZ010000424.1:0-7767 GCA_036495385.1 Mucilaginibacter sp.
GTACCAGCATATGTATGCGGATCCATAGCCGAGCCGCGTATCAGCAATGAGCCGGTAACATCAACCTTGTCACTGATATGGATTGCCGTACCGGCCGTAAGCTTAAACTTAGGCAGGTTCCAGGGTTGCGCAACAGTAGCCATTTGGTAATTTTTAAACTCCACGCGCCCGAAAATATTGAGGTCGTCCGATTCTTTATAGTCCAGCTCGCCGGTAAGCCCCCCAACGTGCGACGTTCCATCATCGTATATAACAGTAAACCGGTTATATCCCTTGGTAAAATTAAAATTGCTCACAAATAGCGGCATGTCTTTAACATTGTCGCGATATATAGTGGCTTTAAATCCTAATCCGGGTGCTATTGTGCCTTTTATACCTGCAGCAATATCGAACTGGTCAACGGAGTTTTTAATGTTGATATCCTTGCCGAGGAAGGGGTTGATATAGGAAAAGTCAAGCAGCGTTGATTTATTGACATCACCTTTTGCCTCAACAAACAAGCGAAGATATTTTGGAATTACCTGGTACTCCAACTTTGCAGCCGGAAAAATGTAAAAAGCTAAATAATACCCAAATTGATCAACGATATTAATACCGGCGTCTATTTTATAATTATCGCCCTGGAGTTTAATATACGGATTAAGCCTTATCAAACTGTTGTTATAATTAAAAAGACTGTCCTGTTGCGAGCTAAAGTCGAGCGATCCGCTTGCACCTACGTAAAACTTGTTGATAATTTCATTTAAAAATCCCGAAAGTACCAGGTTACTTTCCTTGGCCTGGTATGCATCGTTAAATAAATAGCCTTTTAGCTTTAAAGCATAGGTGAAGTCGTTCGGTACGTCCTTATAATTTTTTGTAAGTTCACCTTCCCCGCCTATGGTACTGAAATGCTGTTTGTCTACCTGCAATACCGGCGGTGGCTGGTATTGATTGTATCCATAAAAGTAATTGCTCCGGTAATTGTAATCAATACGGCCGGTTAATGAATTTACGTCCCCAATACTTTTACCAAATATACCTGCCTCTTCTTTGGCCGAGTTTTGCTTGTAAAAGCTACCCTCCTGGGCAAAGTGCTTTAAATAACCACCTACCTGCAAAGCCTGGTCTTTACCATTGTCAAAGTAAGCCTCGCCAAAAGTGGTTTTTAAATTGCCAAGGCCAACTTTCAGGTAGTTATTTGTTTGTACCGAGTCACGCTCGGGAGGCCTTTTCATGGCTTCAAGGGCTTTAATTTCGTTGTTTTGCTCCAGCCGTTTGTCTAAAGGGATATAGGTTAGCGGCGCTTTAAACGGTATCTTATCTTCCAGGTCGGGATTAATACGTATTTTAACAGCATCAGCCAGTACAGGTTTATAGGCTGTTGTCACCACAATCTCTTCCGATAATGTTCCATTGCCATTTGAATTTGGGTTACCGCCCTTTTTGGCTGTATCGATGGCCACTTTTGCAGCTGCATCACCTAAGTTTTTGGCGGTGACCTTTTGTTTCATCGTGGCTAGTTTAGCCGGCTTTTTATGTGGAACTTTAGCTGTGCTTTTTTTAGCTTTTTTAGTTTGTGCACATACAGGGACAACACATAATGCCAATATTAAACTAAGCAGCGTATATATATATTTTAATTTCATTGCTCGTCTTCTCATTATTAGTTGTTATCCTTTTTTTTATCGGTTGCATCAGCGGGCTTTTTTTCGGGGCTATTTGGCGATAGCTGCTCAAGTTTTTGTTTTGCTGTGGGTATAATGTCATCGTCGCCCTTATAATTATCGATGACGCTTTGAAGCGTAGCCTTTGCCTGGAAGGCATCTTTAAGCGCCACATAATTGTCGGCAAGCAAAATGAAAGTTTTGGTTACCCAATAATCGTAATTAGGCAAATCCTTCACCAGGTCGAAGCATGTTTTTTGGGACGTCTTATACCGGCCTTTTAGATATTCAATGCGGGCGACGTTATATTTTGCTTCGGCTGCGGCAATTGTTTTCGTATTGCTCACGGTATAATCAAATTCATTTACGGCACTGGTGGTATCGCCCTTTTTCAGATAGGCTAATCCAGCGTATAATCCCGTTTTAAACTTGTCTTCCTGTGATGATTTTTCATTTGCCCGTATCTGTTTAACATAGTTTAGTGCATCATCCGGCATTTCCATTTGTGCGTAACAGAGCAACAGGTTATTGATGGCGAAATTATAATCGGCTTTATATTCCGAATTTGTTTCGAGCTTTTTCAGAAAAACCACGGCATCGTTATATTTTTTCTCGGCCATGTATAACTTGGCCATGCTGATAAGTGATTGTTCGGTATAAGGACTGGTCCAGTCGTTTAATATTACATTATAATCGGTAACCGCCTCATCATCCCTGTTCAGGTTAACCAGGCTCTGAGCCCTTATAAACCTTGCTTGTTTTTCATAGATTGGTTTTGTTGGGAATTTATCAAAGTAAGCGTTTACCCCTCCCACTGTCCCTTGCCAGTCGCCCCGTAAATAAAGGTTATTAGCGGCGGTTATCATTATATTTTCCTGGTCGGCCGCGGTGTAATTGCCGATAGGCGTGGTAGCAGCATAATTTATAAATGTTTGCGCATCGCCTTTGTCAGTATAAATTTTTTCAATTTGTTTAAGTGCCAGTTTAGCTTCGTCTGTTGATGAGTAATCCTGCACAACCCGTTTAAATGATTCAACGGCCAGGTCGTCATTGTCTGCGTTATAATCAATGAGCCCTATCGTAACGAGGGCACGCGGTACGTAACTGCTGGTTGGGTACTTCTGTATCATCGCCTCCAGGTCGCTTTTAGCCGTAGCTCCGTCACTCTTTAAGAAATAAGTGTAGGCTATTTCAAAGGAGGCATCGTCGGCATAGTCAGAATTAGGGAATTTATTTAACACATCAGTCAATGTACTGATCTTGGTATCTGGCGCTCCCTGCAAACCCTGTATCATACCACGTTGAAACAAAGCGTAATCTTCACCTTTGCCATGCTGCTCAATTATTTTGTTATAATATAACAGCGCATTACCGTATTCTTTTGCAACAAAATAGCTGTCGCCTAACCGGGTTACAGCATCATTTATTGTATTAGGGTCCTTTTCGTTACCGTCCAAAAACTTCAGAAAATAAGTGGCTGCTTTTTTATACTGCTCATCTCCAAAGGCCGCGTATGCGAGGGCGTAGTTGGCATAATTATAAATGGTAGTTTCCCGCGCTTCGGGCAGATCTAAAAACTTTTCAAAAGTTTCAACCGATTCACCGTACTTGCGCACTTCGTACATAGACTCTGCCATCCAATAGGTGGTTAAAGCCTCAATTTTGCTGTCCACGGGATATTTCAGCGAACGCAGGAAAATGCCGATAGCGTTTTCGAAGGCGCGCTCATTATAAAATTCTAAGCCGCGGTAGTATGCAACTTTTTGATAGGCCGATTGTGCGCTGGCCGATTTATTTGGAATGGGCTCCAATATCTCTACAGCCTCTTTGTAGTTACGTGAGTTAAGCAATTCTTCGCCCAGCAACGTTTTAACTTCGTTGTTACGACTGGCGTGCGGATAATTTTTCAGATATAACCTTGTCGCTTCGAGTGCCTGGGTATTAAAATCAAGTTCGTACGATAGCTTTGCGTACTGATATAAAGCATCTTCCTGCAGCTGCTTGTCAAAGTCGAGTCTTGAAGCCGCAAAAAAGGCGCTGCGCGCATTTTGCTTATTGTCCATTTTAAGGAAAACGCTGCCCAGTGTGTAATTTCCATTCTGGCTATAAATATCATCCTTCTGCTGCAGTTTTTCCAATTCGACCGCTGCTTTTGCGAAATTCCCCACTTTAAAATAGGTGTAGCCCATTTGGTAGCTATCCTGAGTATTTTGGGTTTGCCCCTGGTCCTCATCTTCAAAACGGCCATAGTATTTGGCTGCATTATCATAATCGGCTTTGGCAAAGTAAGAAGCTGCAATTATCCGCAGCATTTCTTTTTCATTTTGCTGATGAGTGCTGTTTATAATCGGTATTGCGTAACTAAGTACATCATCGTAACGCTTGTCCAAAAAATAAACCGCTGTTATATAATAGGGATAGCTGTTTTCATATTTCTTCGAATTTTTTAGCCGTTCAAAATTTACCAGGGCCAAATGGTAATCCTTGTTGAGGTAGGCTATGTATGCAAAGTAATAAATAGCATCATCTGTAAACGGCGACCGTGTATTTTTTACCTCACTAAAGAGCAATTGGGCATTTTTATAATCACTTGTGGCAAAATAAGCATAACCCTTACGAAACTTGTATTCTATATTTTCTCTTCCGGTTAATTCGCTTGCGTTTACCTTATCAAACCAGCGCAGGGCGTCAACATATTTTTCCTGTCTCGAATAAAATCGCCCTATCTGGTAGTAAGCCAACTTAGTTAGCGGATTTTCGGGATGATCTTTTATAAAACGGAGAAACATACTTTCAGCGTCGTCATTTTCCAGTTCAAGGGCACACAGTGCCTCATAATATTGAGCGTTCTCTTTTACCAATGATAATTCCGACTCAAATTGCGATTGTGTGCTTGGTTTAAGCCTGCTTTTTTCAACAAGCCTGAATTGTTCGGCAGCAGCGGCGTATTTACCTTTATTTAGCAGTTCCATTGCCGAATGCCAGGTACGGTAAAGCTGGAATGAAGGGTTTTGCTGGGCGTGTGAGTTTAAGGCAAAAAATATCAGAATGGTTAGAAAGACGTGTTTAAATTTTATCATAGGAACGAACTAACAATTTGCGAAATTAGCTAATCGCAAAAATGAAATCCACAATAGTAATTCACATTATGTGGAGAATATTATTTTTTTAACGGACAGCGAAGTTACATGGTATCGGTGTGGAAAACTTTCAGATTGTGAAAAACGAAAAGCCTCAACCAATTCTCTTCAGGGGGAGAGGGCTTAGCTTCGTCTCTTTTTCAAGTCCTTTCCTATGGAGAGTAATAGCCTATCAATTGACAGTAGTCTTAAAAAAAACAATGGCCCCGTGCGATTCCCTCCTTGGGGAGGGAATAAAAAGTAAAAGCCTATTCTGTCTTTTCACAGGCTATTACTCTTTGGAGAGGATGGGTGAGGGCTTCGCCGTTTAGGTGGGGCTTTTGCTAATAATACCTTTTCCTCATAAACGTTATATTTAATAATGATTAAATCAATTTTAATAAATCAATACCAATATCATTTTGGGATAGTATTTTTCATTCTATTATTTTCAGGATTCAAGCCGCAGACACAACAAAAAGCTGAAATAATCTTGCAAGATGAGCGCCTGCCAATAACACCTAAAGAATTTTACGTAGCAAATGTGGTTGATGAACGTGATAACCGGACAGCTGTAGCCTGGCTTTTGCCGGCAATAAGCACTGGCAGCGAGCAGCCTAAAGCCTACCCAGTTGATTTAAAAGGCGGCGGCCTGGTTGCCGTTAAGCAATTTATTGACCGCAATTTACCACGCAATACGGCTTTACGATCTGTAGTTATCGGCCTTAAAAAATTTACGGTAACGGAAACTGCTTTGGCAGGAGGCCGTGTTGAAGGTCACGTTGCTCTCGTAATGACATTTTACCTGAAACAGGAGGACGATGAGCCTTCAGAAATCGGGCTCCACCTTGCAGATTACAACGGAAGCGCGGTTTACAACCGACCCGCCGGGCCACCCCAGGAAATTGAACCAACGTTAAGACATCTGCTTGAAAGCGGGCTTAACTACTTGAATACCTGGATGGACAGGCAGGCCAATAACAATATTAAACTTGCAAAGAGCGTAAAAATCTCATTTACAGACTATTTGGAAAAAACTGAAGGCGACACCATTTATTACTCAACTAACCGGCCATTGACATGGGCCGATTTTCAATCAAAAGTGGAAAACAGCAGGTACGACGCCGAAATATTTGCATCTATTGGTTACGATGAGCGTACCGAAGTTATTAAAGGGGTAGTTAATATCACGATGGCTGTTAAGGTATTCGTGCCCAAAAGCGCCTGTTGGGCAAAAGAAGGCAGTCGTAACGATTATACATTAAACCACGAACAGCGACATTTTGAAATTGCAAAAATTGCGTCAGAACATCTCAAACAAAAACTAAAGACGGAAACCTTGCCGGTCGGAAACTTTGATGGACCGATCAACATGGATTACCTCGATACCTACCGCGAAATGGACGAATTGCAAAAGCAATATGACAATGAAACCAACCATGGCTCCAACCGTTCGGAACAGCAACGATGGAACGAGCGTATTGACAAGGAATTAAAGCAGTATAGCGTGGTCATTAGTCATTAGTCATTGGTTCGTTATTGATGTTTTGGAATTCATCATTTTTTTTTAAGATATTTATTTAACTATTTTATAAACAACCGATTAGTCGACAATCGCTAACCACAAAACCAATGACTAATGACTAATGACCCAATGACCATCTACAAACGAATCACCGAATTTAATAAAGGCCGGTTACCTGACATGTTAAAGTTTAAATACAAAGACATGTCTTTAAATGCTTTTGGCTTTTTCAGGGGTACCTGTCATTTATTTTACGAAGATTTGTTTACTGCTGACCCTTTACCGCCCTCACCTTTAACCTGGATTTGCGGCGATCTTCATCTCGAAAATTTTGGGTGTTTTAAAGGAGATAACCACCAGGAATATTTTGATCTGAATGATTTTGATGAAGCTTTACTGGCCCCTGCGTCATGGGAACTCGCGCGAATAGTAACCAGCATATTTGTAGCATTTGACAGCCTTGGACTCAAAGAAACTGAAGCATTGAAAACA
Organism: Mucilaginibacter sp.; assembly: GCA_036495385.1. Lineage (GTDB taxonomy): Bacteria > Bacteroidota > Bacteroidia > Sphingobacteriales > Sphingobacteriaceae > Mucilaginibacter. The sequence goes on from DASXMZ010000424.1 coordinate 6,783, forward strand.
GCAAAAAAGTTTTTGGAAGTCTATTCCTCAACCTTAAGTAAAGGAAAAGCAGTGAGTATTGATTATCGCACCGCGCAAGGCATAGTGGGCACATTTTTAACCACTGTTGAAAAACGTAAACAAAAGGAGCTGATTAAAAAACGCACCACCGAAAGAAAAGGTAAGCTTACTCTGCTGTTGGATAAAAGCCGTCACTTTGGGCTGGCCGAACCCTTAAAGTCAGAATTGACTCAATTTATTAATGACTTTATAAAAACAGGTAAATATGTACCTCATGATTTTGAAGTTGTGGATAGCATTTTCAGGTTAGCCGGAACGGGCAGCGTTGGCTTGAAAAGATATTTATTTTTGCTCGGCGATCATAGGAAAAATAAATACCTGCTGCTCGGTATGAAACAGGCTGTCGCGTCATCATTGCAGCCTTATGTAAAAATTCAACAACCAAAATGGACCTCCGAAGCCCAACGCGTGGTTCATATACAACAACGGATGCAAAATGTATCCCCAGCGATGCTTGAGCCGGCCGCTTTTAATAATGAAGCCTATGTGATACAACAAATGCAGCCAACAGAAGATAAAATAAACTTTGAATTGCTAAAAGAACGCTATAAAGATATCGACTCTGTAATTGATGATATGGCTGTATTAACCGCTTCGGCGCAATTACGCAGCGGCGGCAGGCAGGATTCTTCCATAGCCGACGAACTTATCGCATACGGAAAAAATAACCAGTGGCAGGAAACTATTTTGAAATACGCTAAGCAGTATGCTAAGCAAGTAAAAAAAGATTATCAGGAATTTGTGAAAGCTGTGAGCCATTAGCAAACGTTGAAGTGGACGGCTAAATTACAAGACAGTCTTGTTCCAACAGAATTGAAATGCCAGCGGCTACTGGCTAACAGCTATTATGCTGCCGGCAATTGAACCTTTATAATATTAAGCAGTTCAGTAATATTAAATGGCTTTTCTAAAAAGGCGTTCGGCG
>DASXMZ010000425.1:0-3022 GCA_036495385.1 Mucilaginibacter sp.
ATACAAAGTGCCGTAGAGAGTATTGAATTCAATAGAATCAGGCAGACCCATTCTCCTTCCATTGAAATGAATGGGTTCTATAAAAACACCATATATTCTGGAGTCTATTTCACCGGTTATTCTGCTTACATCGATTTTGATGGTTGCTGTTAGGGCAAATGGTGTAAATGGGTAGGGACTCAGTAATAATACAAGCATTCTTTCAAAAAAGGGGCAATTTTGAGGGTTGGTTATTCGAGTCAATAGCAGAAATCTCCTATTAATTACTATTTCTATGGAACTGCCAGTTATCTTTATACTTTCTTGCTGACATCGCAGAACAGCTTGGCAGGCCATTGCATTTCAAGTTAAAACATAAAAAAGAAACCGATTGCATAAATATTCTCAAAAAAATAGAACTTCCATCTCTAAACACTGCATGTAACCGTTTGTATGAACAAAAATAAAGAAGTTACAATCTATGATATAGCACAGATGTTAAATATTTCAGTCGCAACGGTCAGCCGTGGATTGAAAGACAGCGAAAAGGTTAATAAAAAGACTCGCAAAAGGATTTTCGAGCTTGCGGAAAAAATGGGTTACCGTACTAATCATTTTGCACGGAACCTTCGTCAACAGGAAACTCATACCATTGGAGTTATTGTGCACGAACTCAATAGTAACTTTATTACATCTGTCCTGGCAGGTATTGAAAAAGTTACTGCCGAAACCGGTTACGATATCATCATCGCCCATTCTTCGGAAAGTTTTGTAAAAGAGGCAGCAAATGCTAAAAATCTTTTTCACAAAAGAGTTGATGGACTAATTGCCTCTTTGTCATTAGATACAGTAAACCTCGATCATTTCAAGCTGTTTACTCAAAAGGGAATTCCTGTAATCTTTTTTGACCGTGTAGAGCAGAATGCGGAAAATAGTGTCGTAATTATTGACAATTATAAGTGCGGTTATCAGGCGACAAAACATCTGACAGATCAGGGATGCACCCGTATAGCCCATGTGACGTCAAGCTTGCAGCGGAATGTATATTTGCAAAGGTTTAAAGGCTATCGGGACGCGTTATTTGACAGCGGCCTTTTATTTGATGAAAGTCATTTAATTGTAAATGATCTAAGCGAAAAAGCAGGAATAGAAGCAGCTCATCAGATTCTTAAAATGATTCCTTTACCCGATGGCGTATTTCTCACTAACGATTTCGTCGCAGCTGTTTGTATGCGCACACTTAAAGAGCACGGCATTTCAGTGCCAAATGATATCGCGATAGTCGGATTTAACAATGACGTTATCGGAAAACTGATTGAACCAACTCTCACGACAATAAACTATCCTGGTGTGGATATCGGGGAAATTTCGGCCAGAACTCTAATCAATCACCTGAAGGGTCTGAGTAATATCAGTCAGACTAACTGTATTATCGTACGTTCTGAACTTCTTGTCAGAAACTCTTCGCTGAGAAAAAAATCTTCGTAAAAATCAGGTCTTTCATCACAGATAAGTTGGTAATCGAATCTTTTCAGTACAGCAGAAAATGTATTTAAGTTTAGCTTCCGATGACTCTTCACTTCTAAGATTTCCTTCTTAATCAATTCAAAACCACTCCAATTAACCAATCCGTTACATATTTTTCACATACGGAATGTTTAAAAACGGAAATTGAATCTTATCAATATATAATTGATAATCAATTATTTAAATTTTGTGAAAATTCAAATTTTAATACGGCTATACCGATTGAAACTGCAGGATATGGGGTTATTTATGAAATCGGTTGATATTTTTTTTATTTATTTAACAATTAAATCTAATTTCATTAAAATTTCTTAACCAATCAATTACTTGCTTATGCGAAATTTACAAACTGGCTTAGCGCGAGCTGTAAAAAAATCGTTCCTCCCAATCTTTTCCATTTCTTTCTCATTGTTAGCGCTGGAAACAGTAGACCTTAAAATGGCGGATAATAAAGGGGCTCCCTTAAGTAGGTCGTCTGTTACAGTAAAAGATATGTCCATGAGGGTTATAGCAAATGCAAGCTCGGAAAAAGGGTTATTACAGAAACAACAAGTGCTTGCAAAGATGATATCAACAGAAGGTTAAAAACATGATAGGCTTTGAAAAGCCACGAGGTCATCCATTTAGCCGTTGCGAATTTATTCTTCACACCAAATAAAACTACGATGCTTGTGAAATTTCTATCCGTAAGGCGCTTGCTGCCTTTGCTCTTCCTTATTTTCTTTGCCTCTTTCGGTTTCGCGCAAAACAAACTTGTAACAGGAAAGGTTGTAGCCAATGACAACGACAGTTTGCTTGTAGGTGCATCCGTGCAAATAAAAGGAACGACCATGACCACGGTTACTGCTAAAGACGGGACCTTTTCTCTTAATGCGCCGCCTAATGCTTTATTAATAATTAGTTCTGTTGGCTACACTACTCAGCAAGTCGCAGTTAATAACCAAAGTGTCCTTAACATAAGGCTTGTTTTCGACCCTCAGTCATTGCAACAGATAGTAGTAATAGGCTATGGTACCATAAAACGTAAGGATGTGACAGGCGCTATAAGCTCTGTTACCGCAGCGCAGATTGAAAAATTGCCCGTGACCACATTAGACCAGGCTTTGCAAGGCCGTGCGGCGGGGGTGCAGATTATCAATAATGATGCCTCTCCCGGGGGAAATGTAAGCGTGCTGATCAGAGGGGTTGGGAGTCTTGCCAGCGGAGGAAATAACCCCTTGTATGTTGTGGACGGATACCCCACGACCGGGGGTATCAACAACATCAATCCCAATGATATTGCTTCCGTAGATATTTTGAAAGATGCATCAGCAACGGCTATTTATGGTATCCGCGCTGCCAATGGTGTTATAATTATCACTACAAAGAAAGGAACAAAAAATAACAAGGTGCAGGTTTCCTTAGATGCATTTGCTAGCGTTCAAAATAAACCAAAAGAATACGATCTTTTAAATGCCCAACAATTTGCTGCCCTGTCTAATGAAGTTGAGGCTGCTGATCTAACGCATACTTATGT
>DASXMZ010000426.1:0-17183 GCA_036495385.1 Mucilaginibacter sp.
GTAATAATTGGAGGCATATAGCCATATCCCTGCCCCAACATCCGGTTTCCATTGACTATTAGTTCCGTTGGCAATTGCAGGATCAAAGGGGTTTTCGAGCGTGATCTGCGAAGTGTTAAGGCTGATATGGTTTACACCTGCCTGAACACCCAATGCTAAATTTATACTTTCAGTAAGGCCAAGATGATAGGCATACGTGGCGTCTATATTAGTTTGGGTAATAGGCCCGGCCTGGTCTGATACAACCATCAAGCCGATGCCATGATGCGGTTCGGCAGCCATATAGTTTTGCGTGTACAATCTGCTTGAAGGATTAACGCCGCCGGCAGCCGGGAAAGCTGTTGCATCGCCCTGTAAAAACTTATCGCCTATGGGCATTGTTACTGTTAGATAGCTGGTTACCGGAGCACCCTGCAAGCCCGTCCACTGGCTACGGTATCCTGCTTTAAGATCCGTATAATTTTCAATTCCGCTAACGGCTGGATTTAAAAGCAGGTTGTTAAAAACATATTGAGTGTACTGCGGTTTTTGCTGGGCAAGTATCGGCTGCGCATAGTAAACAAGTACAATTAAAAAAAGTAAATTTTTTTTCATTATTATCTAATGATAGTTACATCGCCTGATAAAACTTTAGGACAATTTTTAAGGTTAATAATATAAAATAAGTGACAGGCAATGCAGAACTCTCATATCCGTTTTATTCCTGATAATCCCGCATCTAGTTGACGAATATACATTTTCTCCCAATCGGTTGTATATAATACTGCGTGTTTATTAAAACGTAACATTTCGTTAAAACGTTGCTTTATTCTCACAAAAAAATAACTATTGTGATTTATTTTTATACTATCCTTAAAAAAATTTATCAGGATTTGGCACCAGGTTTAAAAATCGTTCAAAATTCTCGGCGTAATGCGATTGGTCTAATTTATAATAAAATGCGCCCTTTTTCGAAGAAAATTTGTCTTTTTCAGGTAATTTAACAAGCAAACCGGTTGATAGTAGTTTACGGCTAAAATTGCGGTCGTCGAATTTGGTGTTATATACTCCTTCATATAATGCCTGGAGCTGTGGGATAGTGAATTTTTCGGGAAGTAATTGAAATAAAATAGGATGTAAGGCGGCCTTATATCGCAATTGTCGTTTAGCCAGCTTAACCATTTCGGCATGGTCAAATATTAATTCGGGCATTTCGCTCAATAAAAACCATTCTGCGTGATATTCTTCGCTAATCTGCTTTTCATATTTATGAATATCTATAAGCGCGAAGTAGGCGATAGACAACGTTCTTTCTACCGGGTCCCTGTCCGGATTACCGAATACCTGGAACTGCTCCATATACACATTTTTTAAGCCGGTGCGCAATTCCAAAACCCGGTTGGCGGCATCTCCAGGGCTTTCCGAAGGCTGGATAAAACCGCCCATGAGGCTCCATTTGTTTTTTTCGGGTTCAATATTGCGATGTACCAGCAATAATTTCAGGTTCCAGCCATCAAATCCGAAAATAATACAATCTGTCGCTACTAAAATTCGTTTCTGGCCGCTGTATTTCTGCATAATAAGGCTGATTGGTAATTTACAAGTGTAAAAATAATTATGGAGTATTCGAAATAGTTGGCAGTTTTCTGTTAGCAGTTTGCAGCAAGTAATTGGAATGGCAGTATACTTTACGGCGAAGCCATTAAAAATTCACTTCAAAGCTGCCAACTGCCAACTAAAAACTGCTAACTGACTCTCTTCCCTTGCAGCAGCATTTCCATGGCGTGGTCGAATGAACCGGCCAAGACTACTTCGCCCGAGTTAACAAAAAATATCTCGTCGGCATTTTCAATGGTGTTTAGGCGATGCGCGATGATTACGCGTGTGGTTTCGGCCGGCAATTTATCCAGAATATCGCTCAACAGCTTTTCGGTGATGGTATCAATATTGGCCGTTGCTTCGTCTAAAATCAGCAATTCGGGGTTTCGTAATACGGCACGCATAAAAGCGATTAGCTGTTTTTGACCCAGGCTTATACTATCGCCGCTCGATAGTACTTTAGTTTCGAGCCCGCTTTCGAATATGGCCAATAGTGTCTCCAGATTCGCATCATGTATCACTTCTTCCAGTTGTTCGTTAGAATAATCAACATATTGCTCATTTCCGTACAATATGTTTTCTCTTACCGTTCCGGTGAACAAAAATGGCTCCTGCAAAATAAAGCCTATCTTTTTGGTGCGCTCAACGGGATCGTACGTTCTTATGTCTTTGCCGCCAAGCAATACTTTCCCTTTACTTGCATCGTACAAACGCGCTATCAACGATGCTGTAGTGGTTTTTCCGCCGCCGGTTGGGCCAACCAGTGCGTAGGTTTTGCCACGTTCGAGCTTAAAGCTGATGTTATGCAATATTTCGCGGCTCTCATCATAACTGAAATGCACATTCCTGAATTCAAGTAATGAAGCCGAGGCATCAGTTGCAGCGCTTGCAACAGTCACCAGGTCTGTTTCCAGCGCTAATATATTTGCCACCCTGTCCCATCCAGCCATAGCTGTCTGAAAGTTTGTCCAAAGTGCCGCCAATTGCCTTAACGGACTATAAAATTGATTGGCGTACGACAAGTAACTCACCAATAGACCGATCATAAAATCGCCCGTGGAGATGAGATAAATCCCATAAGCCAATACTATTAGCTGGGCAAAGCTTGCAAACATTCCAAAAACCGGCACGTAGCTGTTATTGGCAATACCAGCGCCAATAGCGGTATTATAATTTTGTTGGTTAGCTTCATCAAAACGTTTGCGGAAATAGTCGCGGCGGTTAAAGGCAATGATCACCTTAAAATTATTCAGGCTTTCCTGTATTTCCCCGCTCATGCCGCCCACACTTTTCAGGTTCTTGGCATTTTTTCTTTTTACCCACGGCGATGTTAAACTGGTAAAGATTAGTATGATAACTGCAGGTACCAGCGTAGCCGCGCCGAGCTTAATATTAATCGACAACAAAAATATACCGGCCCCAAGCATAGTAACAATACTGCCAATAAACTGCATTAGCGATTGTGAGAAAAACTGGTTTATCTTATCGGTATCGTTATTAATGCGGGATATCAGGTCGCCTGCTTTGTTTTGATTAAAAAATCCTACCGGCAATAACTGCAGTTTATTAAAAACGGCGTTCCTTAGCGTAAACAGCATGCGCTGCCCTACGCCGCCCATTAACATCGTTTGCCAGTAGCTTGAAAGCAGCGCCACCAGGTACATGGAGAGCAATACAGCACAGTTTACCAGCACGCCATGATAATCTTTATGCGCGACAAATATGTACCTGTCGATAGTGTGCCCTATAATGAGCGGCCCCATAAGGTTCAACGTAGAGTTGACAAGGATGGCCCCTAAAGCCATTAGCAAATTCTTCCTCTCGTGCGAAATCAGCTGCAGCAATTTTCCGAGCGACGACCAAGTGGACGATTTAGGGGCATTCGCCTGCAGATCATTTAGGTTGTAGTTCATAGTTGCTTGTGCTTTGTTGCGAATTAAATATCTGTACGTACTCGGGACTGCTTTTCATCAGTTCATCATGCTTGCCTGTCGCGACGATTTCGCCTTCCATCAATAATATAATCTGGTCGTAATGTTCAACCGATGTTATTTTTTGGGTTACTGATACGAGTGTTAAACCCGGATAATTTTTTTGTACATTGGCTAAAATCTTATTCTCGGTGCTGGTGTCGACCCTGGCTGTAAAATCATCGAGCAATAAAACCTTTGGATTAATGGCTAACGCCCTTGCCAGCATGATACGTTGTTTTTGTCCACCGGATAAGCTTGATCCCCGTTCGGAAACTATTGTACTCAATTTTTCGGGAAGCGCATCTACAAACTCTCTCAGTGCTGCAGTTTCGATAGCTTTTTCCAACGATTGATCAGTAACTGTATCGCTAAAAGCAATGTTTTCACGGATACTCATGTTAAAAATAATGCTATCCTGGAAAACAAAACCTACCTGGCTATGGAACGATTCGCTGTTATACTCGTCAATGCCTCTTCCATCGAATAATACCTCGCCTGAACCTTGTTTGATCAAACCTGTTAAAAGGTAAAGCAGCTGGGATTTCCCGGCAGCCGTAGGGCCGATGATTGCAATTTTTGATCCGGCTTTTACATCAAATGAAACATTTTTTAATGCAGGTTTTTGTCCGTAAAATATGGAAACATCCTTCAATTCAATATCGCCATGCAACGATGCTACGAGTTCGCCGGTTTCAGAAGTATCAGCAGCATCCAAAACCGTATTTATGCGCTGAAACGACGCGGTGGCCTGCGCTATAATGTTACTCATAAAGCCAATAATCAAAATCGGGAAGATGAGTTGGGCAAGGTAAAGGTTAAAAGCGGCAAAGTCTCCCAAAGTCATTGTACCGTTAATCACAAAATGGCCGCCCAAAGCCAAAATACATAATGCGGCGATATTTGCTGTAAAAGTAATAACCGGTATAAGGCCCGCAAAAAGACGCAAAATAGCAAGACCGATATCCCTCGCCTCGGTGTTAGCCCTCAAAAATTTGTCGAACTCCAATTGCTGCGAATTGATTACACGGATAAGCGCCGACCCAAGAATACTTTCGTTAATTACTTTGTTGAGCCAATCGATAACGCCGCGGCTTTTGATAAACAACGCCCTCACTTTTTTCAATACATAAAAAAATGTGCCCCCTATTATTGGGATGATGGCAATTATGCAAAGCGCTAACTTCCAGTTAATGGTAAGCAAAAGAACGCTGGCGCCCACGATAATAAATACCGATGATATAATGGAAACCAACGCCTGGGATACAAACAATTTTATTGAATCCACGTCGGCTGTTAAATTGGTAAGCAGTTTTGCCGGGGTTACCTGGTCAATAAAAGAATTGCTTTGCCTTGAAATTTTGTCGGAAAGTCTGGTACGCAGATCGCGCGCCACCTTTTCAGAAGTATATGTCTGGATGATGGTTTGCAGGTAGGCAAAGATAAATATAAACAAAACCGCTGCCGAGAACTGAATCAGCGTTGGATTTACATCAAAGTGCGACTTTGTAAATATACTTTGAATATATCCATCGATGCCGCGATTAATAATTTTAGGCAACCACAAAGTTACGCTGTTGCTAAACACCGCAAATAATATTAAAAGGGTAACCAAACCCGAATATGGTTTTAACAAGCTAAAAATACCCGGTGGTTTTGGTTTGTTGACAGGTTGTTCCATTCTTTATTCTTAATTGGCTGATAAGCGTGCGTAAAAATAACAATGAAATGTTATTTTACAGTGCTGACGATTAAGGAAAAGGAATATTTTATTTTAGAGATCAGAAGATTGAATAATAATTTACAGAAACTTAGGGGGCCTGCACAGCCACCTAAATTTTAACCTCCCCCGAATGAGCCAACTTAAAAATAGCATAAAGATGGTGCGCTTCGTGCAGCAAGAAAAACTCCGTCCATTCTAACACAGTCAATTTCCCGTACCTGGGGTGGGTACCCGTGCGTTCAATTTTATCAGCAGGTAAATGCGTAATTAAATTAAATATCTCCTCCCGGTCTTTCGATATTTTCTTCAGCAATTCGTAAGTGGTAAATGAACAATAAAGTCCAAACTCGCTGTCCTCTTCCGCTTTGTATATTCCAAATTCGGGTTCATCAATCGTTAATATCTTACGGATACGATCGATAAACACAGGTTGATACTTTGCCAGGTGAGCTATTTGCTCATGAATATTCCACTTACCACGTGCAGGGCGTTGTAAAATGCGCTCATTATTGAGCTGTATAATAATAGCCGAAATAGTTTTATGCTGGTTATTTAGCCTTTCGGTTAAAGAAGAGTAGATCATGATGCCTAAAATGCGTGGTTTTTCTCCCTAAAATAACGAAGTTTTTCCTTACGATACAATGATTTAATTGAGATAATGTATTTATTATTAATCAGTTAAAAAAACCGGATTTGGATTTTCATTTTTACAACTATCATTCGTATACATTCATTAATTCACAACGCTTAAAACATTTTTAACAAAAGGCCAAGCGTTTTAAGGCTGGTTTCAATTTCATTATTGTAGGGTATTCCAAAACTTATACGTATAAAATTTGTAAAACGGCTGTCAGTGCTAAAAATTTGTCCGGGCGAAATACTAATATTATAGGTTAACGCCTGCTCGTATAGTTCAAAAGCATCTATTTTTTTGTTCAATTCAATCCATAATACGTAGCCACCCTGCGGCCTGCTCACTTTTACATCGCCGGGAAAATATTCGGCGATGGCCTGCGTATATCTTAAGCATTGGGTATGCAGCGCTTTTCGCAGGTTACGCATGTGAAGGTCAAACCGGCCCGTTTCAAAAAAGTGAGCAATGGCTGCATGCGTGGGTGAAGCTGACGATAGTGTGTGCATCAATTTTAAATTGATGATCTGTGCTTTAAATTTGCCTGGTATGCACCAGCCCACCCGATAACCGGGCGCGAGGGACTTTGACACTGATGAGCATAACATCACCAAACCTTGTTTATCATAACTTTTGCAGGTGCGCGGCCTTGTTTTGCCAAAATACATCTCACCATAAATATCATCCTCAATGAGCGGCACGTCGTTTTTTGCCAATAATTCAACCAATTCCTTTTTCTTTTCATTGGCCATACAATAACCTAAAGGGTTGCTGAAAGTAGTCACAAACAAGCACGCCTTTATGTTCTGTTTTGTTATCGCGTTCGACAGAAAATCTAAATTTAACCCCTCAACAGGATCAGCCGGAATTTCAACTATCTTTAAACCAAGGCTTTGAACCGTGTTGAATATTCCAAAATACGTCGGACTATCAATGGCCACAACATCACCTGGTTTTGTTGCGGCCCTTAAACAAAATACCAACGCTTCCATACAGCCTTGAGTGGTGACCACATCGTCGGGCGAAATATTCCCACCCCAGTTAAAAGCAAGGCGCGCTATATGTTTACGTAAGTCTCCGTTGCCCTGTATTTCTCCATAAGTGATACAACTGGTACTGCTTAAACGGATGGCTTCCATCATTGATTTGTTGAGTTTAGCCTGTGGTAAAAGCGACATTGCCGGTGAAGCCGTAGATAATTTAACAATGCCATCATTCGAAAAATTACGGTAAACCCTGGCTATCATTTCGTCTACGCTCAGCTTTTCGGTATTGTCTGACTTCTTTTCACGCTTTGGCTGATCGAAGGACCGGGTAGGCGTATACCTTACATAATACCCCGATTTTGGTCTTGCTTCAATCAATCCTTTATTTTCAAGCTGAACATAAGCTTTATATGCGGTACTAATGCTTATCCCCTGCTCCTGGCTCAGCGCCCGTACCGAAGGCAATTTTTCTCCTGTTTTTAAAAGCTGCTGCCGTATCTGGCTACCCAGCCGATCGGCTATTTGCAGGTAGAGAAAATCTTCATCGTGAGCGGTTGTTAAAGTTGAGTCTTTCATTGTTTGTAAATAAATGTGCGTTCGATATGTTCGCTGTTCCAAAAGATTTGTTCGCCTTTTTTCGCCTCACCTAAATCCTCTCCAAGGGAGAGGACTTTAACTTCGCGCTTTTTTTAGCCCTCTCCTTTGGAGAGGGTTGGGTGAGGCGAACGAATACCCGTCCCGAACCATCATTAAATAAAAAATATAGCAAAAACCGGGTTGTTGTATTTAACAGATTCACGGATTTTCGATTTGACAATTCAATAACAGAAAATGGAAATTGATTTTGATTTCTGTTATGCACAAAATTAATAAAACTGCATCTGTTTTATCAATAAATTTTAATTCATTTTTGTATTGATGAAAATTATGGAAGAGATAAACACAAAACCGGAAATTGGATTGGACCCTGCTGATTGGGAAGACATGAGGAAACTGGGTCACCAGATTATTGACGATATGGTTGATTATTTGCAGCAGGTGGGCGACAGAAAGCCGTGGACACCTATTCCGAAGCAGGTAAAGGAAGAATTTAAAAAGCCTCTTCCGCATTCGCCCGCTGATGTTTTTGAAGTATATGAGGAGTTTAAGCAAAATATCCTGCCTTATCCGGGCGGAAATATTCATCCGAAACATTTTGCATGGGTGCAGGGCACCGGAACACCAATGGGAGCTTTCGCGGATCTGCTAGCGGGTGTGATGAACAACAATGCCACCATTGCCGACCAAAGCGCTTTATATGTGGATAAGCAGGTAATAAACTGGTGCAAGGAACTACTAAACTACCCGCCGGACGGCAGCGGGATTTTAGTCAGCGGAGGATCAATTGCCAATATTACCGGGCTCATTGTTGCCCGGAATAGCATAGTAAGTAATGCAAAAAACGCAGGCATTTATGCTGCTCAGGCAAAATTGACTGCTTACTGTAGCGCCGAAACACATAATTGCATAGGGAAAGCCGCGGAAGTTATTGGAATTGGCAACGAACAATTGCGAAAAATCCCGGCAAATGACTTTTACGAAATCGACGTTGAAGCATTAAAAATCAAAATAAAAGAAGACAGGGCCAATGGCTTTATTCCCTTTTGTATAATAGGAAATGCGGGCACTGTTAATACAGGCGCAATAGATCCCTTAGATGAACTTTTACAAATAGCCAGAGAAGAAAAGATATGGCTGCACATAGACGGCGCTTTCGGAGCTTTGGCGAAACTGGTACCGGCGTACCAAACCAGGTTAAAAGCCATTGAAGAAGCGGACAGCGTAGCCTTTGACCTGCATAAATGGATGTATATGCAATATGAAGTAGGCTGCGTTTTATTTAAAAATGCCGCTGCACACCGAAATGCGTTTACCAACGCGGTTAATTACCTTACAGCGCACGACCGAGGTTTAGTCTCCGGACCGGAAACGATTTCCAACTACGGCATGGAACTTTCCAGAGGGTTCAAGGCGTTGAAAGTGTGGATGTCGTTAAAAGAACATGGCGCAGATAAATACGCAGCCATGATTGCACAAAATATCGACCAGGCTAACTACCTTGGAGAATTGATAGATCAGCATCCCAACCTGGAGTTAATGGCCATCGTTACTATGAATATTGTTTGTTACCGGTTCAATCCCGGAAACATGGACGATGAACAGCTAAACATATTGAACAAAGAATTACTGATGCGGATGCACGAACAAGGTGTAGCGGCCCCTTCAAGCACCGTACTCAATGGTAAATATGCTATACGTGTTGCCATCGTGAATCACCGTACCCGTCGTAACCATTTGGATGAGATGATTAACGGTACAGTTGAAATTGGTAATATATTAGTGAAGGAATTTGAAGCAAAAATGTTCAGATTTGATTTTTTGAAGATGTAATGGATTGGCGTAGAATTGACTCACCCCGACTACGCTATGCTGGTCGACCCTCTCTGCAACAAATTGCAAAGAGGGTAAAAAAATAAAAATGAAGCTACCCTCTTTGCGCAGCAGAGAGGGTGGTCGAGCGAAGCAACGACCGGGTGAGTAGACCCGCCGATTTGCAAAACGAATTTTACAATTAACACCACCATAAAAATGACCCTAAACTTCGACCCTAAAGCCGAATACTTATTAGAAGACGAACATGTTTTATTAAGGCCTTTAAAAGAAAGCGATATCGAATTTCTTTTGCCGTTTGCTTTGAATGAGCCCGACACCTGGAAATACTCCTATCTAAGCGCGAAAGGCGACGACGGCATGCGGAAATATATCAGCGAAGCCATGACTGCAAAAGCAGTCGGCATGGAATACCCTTTTATTGTTTATGATAAAAAATTAGGATGTTACGCAGGCAGCACACGTTTTTATGATATTCAGACTGATTATCAAACGGTCCAGCTGGGTTATACCTGGTATGGAGAAAAATTCAGGGGGACATTACTAAACAAACATTGTAAGTTTTTACTGCTGCAATTTGCTTTTGAAGTTTTGGATGCAGTGCGTGTGGAGTTCAGAGCCGATGCGCGGAACGAGCGCAGCATAGCCGCTATGAAAAGCATAGGCTGCATACCCGAAGGGATATTGAGAAATAACATGCCTTTGCAGGAAGGCGGCAGAAGGGACTCAATTGTTTTAAGTATTTTAAAGGATGAGTGGGAAAATGGAGTAAAGGAGAATTTGAAGAAGAAGCTTACATGATACCTAGCTGTAAGGTAATTGTTGTTATAGTGGTTCTCAAAAGCTTGGTTTTATTTATGTACATTTGAATAAATAGTAATAAGAACATGGTGATTGAACGCACAAAAGACGAAGTGATTATCAGGTTACCTGCCGATGTAGACACAGAGGGGCTGGAACGGTTAATTAATCTTTTGTACTATAAAGAAGCTACGGCTAAATCTGAGGCAACCCAGGCTGATGCAGATGAATTGGCTAAAAAAGTAAAAAAAGGCTGGTGGGCCAACAATGGTAGCAAGTATATTAAGTGAAAATTATAGTTGATACCAATATAATTTTCAGTGGATTATTAAACACTAATAGTACGATTGGCGAATTGTTGATTAATTCAAAAAGCTCATTCGAATTTTATAGTTGCAACTATATGCGATTTGAAATTCAAAAACATTGGGAAAAGATTAAAAAAATTTCGAAGCTATCCGATCAACAATTAAATGATACCCAGCATCGCCTCTTTTTGAGATTAAAGTTTGTTGACGAGAATTTAATACCTGAAACAATCTGGAAAAAAGCATTGAATTTAACAAAAGATATAGACGTTGATGATACCGATTTTGTAGCATTAACCCTTTATCTCAAAGGCATTCTTTGGACCGGAGATAAAGAGCTATATAATGGTTTGAAAAATCAGAATTTTAAAAAAGTATATAGTACTTTTGATTTAGTTAACCTTTAATATCATTCTTAAACCTTTTTAAATATGGAAGTTATTATCGATGGCGATGCCATAAAAAGCATAGAAGACTTCCACATCCAAATAAAGAATGCTTTAGATGCTCCTGATTATTATGGAAAAAATCTTGATGCACTTTGGGATATTTTAACTGCATATGTTGATGTTCCCTTAAAAATTATTTGGATAAATTTTTAAAAAAGCAAATTGCATTTAGGACAATACGCTGAAAAAATTGTCGAAACGCTTAATGAAGCTCAAAAGTCGATTACGGGATTGACTGTTGAATATCAATAAATATTTGGTTTTTTTCGACCTTTTGCCAAATGTTTTACCGGCCAATAAAGGTTAAACGCTCCTGTAGGAAAAACGCGGACAGTTTTAATATACCTGTTTAAATAATAAGAATTTAAGGTCGACTCGGTAACGCCATCTTCTTTGCCCGATGTAGCATGTACAAACTTCGGTTCATGATCGGGAAGCGATATGAGTATACCAATATGCCCCACTGTTCTCATCCTATAGTCTGTTCCGGTGAAAAGTACAAGGTCGCCGGGCATGGCTTTATTTAGCGGAATATCATGTCCCACTGCGGTAAAACCGACCGATGTCCTCGGCACAACTATTCCAAAATGATTAAATACATAATTTATAAACCCCGAACAATCAAATCCATGTGCGGGATCGGCTGATCCATATCTATAGGGTGTGCCCTCAAGGGAACAGGCAAAAGCAATCACCGCAGCCGGACTAACTTTGCCTGTTGCGATGTTGGTTATATATTTTTTGTTGTATAAGGTTTTTGATCGCGTTGTATAGTATCCGGTTTCACTAACGGAGTCGTTTGTAAGCGGATCTTTTGTAAAAACATAAACGCGCCCGGATTTATCCGTCTTTTTGCAGGATAAAAGTATAAGAAGAAGTAAATAAAAAATTTCTTTACACCTCATTTATAATAGTATACAACTATTATACCCTAAATACTTATTTCCATTCGTTTTATTAATCCATTTTCAAACTGATAAGTGTGGTAAACCGTGTCATCAAATAATATATTTCCACTTAAATCTTTCACAACCTGTTTTACTTCAACTTCAAGCATATCATTTTCCAATACTTTAAAGCTGACCGGAGTTACAGTTGGATTTAATTCCTTCCATTGTCTCGTCCAGTAATCCCTTACCTCGTCATGTCCGTGAACATAACCGCCTTCCCATCCGTTTGGCCAATCCACCTCGGGATGAAAAAAAGATAAAACGGCTTCAATATCTCTTTGGTTGAATGCGGTGTAAGCTTTTTTAATGATTTCTTGGTGTGTCACTTTTCTTTTTTAAATTTATTATACTATAGTGTATGTTTAGTGACAATTATCACTTTCTTATAAAAGTTATATGTCGCTGTGATCTTAACCTGCGTTTATATTATAATTTCCTTAAAAATACTTAAACTGCAATCAATACCTGATAATCGGTTGAGTCAACAATACAGTAATATCGGTTCGCTGCTGGGACGAGAACGCCTTACTCTTGGCATTTGCCAACATTCTTGGCAGATTACTATATTAGATTTTTTTCTTCTTTTATAAACAATGGAATCTTTTTTTTAATGCTTTCTGATAGAATTGCCATTTTGTTATTGGTTTTTAACCATAGATAACACTGCTTTTTGTAAAATATTTTATAAGTACCGGTCCAATAATAAAATTTTAAAATTTCCTTTATTAGAAGATTTGAGGAATCATTAATAATCTCTTGTTTAAGAGTATCATTAAACAAATTTTCAAATTTGTCATAAAAATCTTCGCTTTCATTTTCCCTCAGGTATTTTATATAACCAATTTCTGACATCAAAATCCAATAATTTTGAACCTCTATGCTGAATAATTGGTAAACATCATCTATTGTAAAAACATGGCTTTTATAAAAATGGCCTATAAGTTCAAATTCGTAAATTACGGACTCAAAAACATTCTTAACAAAAGCTAAGTTTTCTATTTCACTATTTTCTTCGTTTTTCAGACCGTCTTTTGTGTTGAATTTTTCAATCCAAACTTTTAAGTTTTCTAATCCATTTACCGAGATTATTTCGCCTATTTTTCTCCGTTTTACTAAAAATCCATCCGACCTTATGTAAGAGTCTAACTCTATTAAGGTTTGGATTGTTGTAGCTTTCGCTGTTTTGTTAAGCTGAAAATATGCGATTCCTAATATTGCTATCGCTAAAATCAGGTAAATGATGTTGAAACATATTTGAACAGCATAATTAACATTAGTTAAGTAGGTATTGGGATTTTCTATAGATGAGGAAGAATGTCCTGTATATAAACTAACAACCATCGTTATGACAACCGCGATAGCAACAAAAGCTATTATAAAAAATAATATTTTAAAGATTTTTATCATAGGAGCTATTTCCTTGGACTTCTTCATTAAAATTATTATAATTAATAGTAAGCTCCTCGCCTTCTTTTATATTTTTCTTTGAAATAAAATTGTAATCGTCGTCTGATTCAACATTTGGATCGTCCGAATGATTCATATACCATGCCATGGTCATTTGATTAAAATTTACAGGACAACCAAACAATGTTTTATTATTTTTAGTTACACAGAAATCATCATAAAGCTGTTTCAATTTTGGAGATAGGCTTTCTAATTCGTTGGCATTTACCCAAACCATCTCAGTATTATCAAATTCAAATAATGGCGTTCCTTCTGGAATATCTTGAATTGCAAAAACACCTATTCCATGAATGTTAGATTTACATAATCTTGTAAATACTTTATAATGTGGTAACATTGTAGATAAGATTATTTACACAAATGTAGCAAAAGTTCAAAGTAAATTGTAACATCTCAGTTGGCGTGGAACTTATGAAACTTAGTGCACATTTTAATATTTAGACACGCTACCTATTATCGCGATCAAAAAACCATATTTATGTCATAACTTAAAAATTCATCATTTTTTCACCTTATATGGCTTGATTCATGGATATTTACGAAATCCATTATAGTAACAAAAGCGGGTTTTATTTATCTATATCAATAAAAGTAAAAAGTGGACACTATTCTTAATATTTCAAATCTTAGTAAAACATATCAAAGCGCCGGTCGTACATTGACTGTGCTCGATAATATAAATTTCTCGGTTGCACCGGGTTCAACCAATGCTATCGTTGGTCCATCGGGCAGTGGTAAAACTACACTTCTGGGGCTTTGTGCCGGGTTGGATAGTTCTACATCGGGCATTGTTGAACTTAACAATATCAACCTGGGCAAACTGAACGAAGATGAGCGGGCGCAGGTGCGCAATCAATATATCGGTTTTATCTTTCAAAACTTCCAGTTGCTGCCTACTTTAACCGCGCTTGAAAATGTGATGGTCCCCCTGGAACTACGCGGAGAAAAAAATATAAAAGCAAGGTCAATGGATTTGCTTGACAAAGTTGGCCTATCCGACCGCGGGCATCATTATCCCGCGCAACTATCGGGCGGCGAGCAACAGCGGGTGTCGCTGGCCAGGGCGTTCTCCAATGCGCCAAGAATTCTTTTTGCTGATGAACCTACCGGTAACCTCGACGCTGAGACAAGTGAAAAGGTAGTAAAACTCATATTCGACCTGAACAAGGAAGCGGGCACTACCCTCGTTTTAGTAACACACGATCTTGATCTTGCAGCTAAAACTCAACGCATCCTCCGCATAAAAGGCGGAAAACTAATTGCCGACGACAAAACAAATAACGGATAACCAGGATGGATACTAAAAGAAAAATAAATATCCCCTGGCTTTTTACTATGGCCTGGCGGGACAGCCGCAGAAGCCGTTCACGTCTCTTCCTGTTTATATCGGCCATTTTTTTTGGTATCGCGGCATTGGTTGCTATTTATACCTTCCGGTTTAACCTTGAAAACGATATCGACGCCCAGGCAGCCACATTGATTGGCGCTGATCTGCAAATATCGAGCAGTAAACCGGTGGATGCGGCCATCAAACCTTTACTGGATTCGCTAGGTGATAAAAGATCGGAGGAGCGGGATTTTGTTTCCATGATCTATTTTCCGAAAGGTAACGGCACGCGGTTGGTTCAGGTTCGCGCACTGCAAGGCGGGTTCCCCTATTATGGCAGCCTCGAAACAACACCGATACAAAGCGGGCAAACCTTCCGAACCGGAAAAACGGCGCTGGTTGATAAAACCCTAATGCTGCAATTTAATGCCAAAGTCAACGATTCTATAAAAGTTGGCAATGTCACTTTTTTAATAGCCGGTGTTTTAAATAAGGCCCCGGGCCAAACAGGGGTGTCGGCCAGCGTAGCGCCTATTGTATATATCCCATTACAGTACCTCGATCAAACCGGCCTTTCCAAAAAAGGGAGTCGTATAAGCTATAATTTCTTCTACAAATACGACCAGCCGGTAAACATGGATAAAATCGTTAAGAAGATTGATCACCGGCTTGACAAGGCCGAAATGAACTATGAAACCATCCAAAGCCGCAAAGAAAATACCGGCCGCTCCTTCGGCGACCTTACCCGTTTTTTGTCGCTGGTGGGTTTTATCGCTTTGCTGTTGGGATGCGTTGGTGTAGCAAGCGCGGTTCATATTTATATCCGCGAAAAGATAGCCTCTATTGCCATAATGCGCTGCCTCGGCGTTAAAGCTTCGGAAGCCTTTTTGATTTATCTTATACAGATAGTTGGGATTGGCATTATCGGTTCTGTAATCGGGGCATTTTTAGGTACGGTGATTCAGCAAATTTTGCCAATGGTGCTGAAAGACTTTTTGCCGCTTACCATATCCACCAATATATCGTGGCTGGCTATCGGGCAGGGTATTCTTTTGGGTATTATCATTTCCATTCTTTTCGCGTTATTACCGTTGATATCTATCCGAAATATTTCGCCGTTAAATACATTACGTATCTCCTACGAAGATGTTAACATTGAAACTGACCCTTTCCGTTGGCTGGTTTATTTACTGATTTTAGTGTTCGTTGTTTCATTTACATTTTTCCAGCTTGGCAGCTGGGTCGGAAGTATATTCTTTACCATCGGTATACTGATCGCATTTTTAATACTGGCCTTCACGGCCTGGTTGTTGATGAAGGTGATGCGGGCTATCATTCAAAGTTCATGGGGTTATTTATTCAGACAGGGATTTGCCAACCTGTACAGGCCAAATAATCAAACCATTATTCTGATTGTATCTATCGGGCTAAGTACCGCTTTTATATGTACACTTTTCTTTATCCAAAGTATACTTATCAGTCAGGTTAAGTTGTCGTCGAGCGGTAACCAGGCCAATATGATTTTGTTTGATATCCAAACCAGTCAGGAAAAAGCAGTCGCCAATTTAACGCGGCAACAAAAACTGCCTGTAATACAGCAGGTACCGATAATAACGGTTAGGTTGGAAAAGGTGAATGGGAAAACTTCTGCCGAAATAAAAAAAGATTCAACCAGCAAGATTTCAGTTCATGCCTTTGCCTACGAATATCGTGTTACTTACCGCGACACACTAACCGCCACCGAAAAAATACTAAAAGGCACCTGGATAGGAAAAGCCGAGCCAGGTAAAGAGATACCAATTTCTGTTGAAGAACGTTTTTCGAACCGTAACCATATCGGTATTGGCGACCACCTGGAGTTTAATGTGCAGGGGGTAAATATGCAGACAGTTGTAACGAGCATAAGGCAGGTAAACTACGGCAAGATCCAGACAAACTTCCAGATTCTTTTTCCATCAGGAACATTAGAAGACGCGCCTCAGTTTCACGTATTGCTTACACACGTGCCATCGTCGGCAGTATCCGCAAGCTTCCAGCAGGCGGTGGTTAAAAGTTTCCCAAATGTTTCAATTGTCGACCTTGGTTTAATTTTAACTGTTGTTGATGACCTTTTGAATAAGATAGGTTACATTATCCGGTTTATGAGCGCATTCAGCATTATAACGGGTATTGTGGTATTGATTGCATCTGTTCGGATCAGCAAATACCAGCGTATACAAGAGAGCGTATTGCTACGCACATTGGGCGCCAACCGCAAACAGATATTTGCGATCACCGCTTTGGAATATTTATTTTTAGGGGCATTATCAGCGTTAACTGGTATCTTAATTGCTGTTATTGGTACATGGCTGCTGGCAAAATACAGCTTCGAAATACAATTTTCCATAAATGTATTGCCGGCAATAGCGTTGTTCGTGATTATATCGTTATTAACAGTAATTATTGGGTTATTAAATAGCAGGGGCGTGTTGAATAAACCACCTTTGGAAATATTAAGAAGTAATGCGTAAGAACAAGGAATTATTCAAATTGTCATTGCGAGGAGTAACGACGAAGCAATCGC
>DASXMZ010000427.1:0-5697 GCA_036495385.1 Mucilaginibacter sp.
TGTCAGCTCAATTAAGGAGTTATTCCCCGGTCAGCTTTTTATGCCGACAGGTGGCGTTGAAATGACCGCCGAAAATATCAGTTCATGGTTCCACGCCGGAGTATGTGCGGTGGGAATGGGCAGCAAGCTCATCACAAAAAACATTTTAGATAATAAACTTTACGACCAATTATATTACGATACAGTGAACGCAATTGAATTAGTGCAAGCGGCCATGTAAATCCAATACCAATTTAAACCAACTAATGAGCCAAACCAAAATAGGAAGATACCGGTGGGTTATAGCCACTCTGCTTTTATTTTCGACTACGATTAATTACATGGACCGTCAGGTAATCAGCTACCTGAAGGAGTTTTTCTCAACACCCGTTGCAAAAGGTGGGTTTGGGTGGAGCAATACCGATTTCGGAAATGTAACTTCCCTTTTCACTCTTTTTTATGCCGTAATGACCGTATTTGCGGGCTGGTTTGTTGACAAGATTGGCACCAAATTAGGTTTGGCCTTATCATTAATTGTATGGTCGGTGTTTGGTATGTTGAATGCTTTTGCAGGCAGCACGGTTGCGTTACATATGATAATCAGGAGTCTGTTCGGCATTGGCGAGGGGGGTAATTTCCCTGCTTCTATAAAAACTGTGGCCGAGTGGTTTCCAAAAAAAGAGCGTGCCTTTGCCACCGGAATTTTTAACAGCGGAGCTAACATTGGGACAATGATAGCGGCCTTATTTGTGCCCTGGTGCCTGGCATATTGGGGAAATGATCCCGGATGGAAATATGCGTTTATTATAACCGGAGGACTAGGCTTTATCTGGTTATTCTTTTGGTTTGCGCTTTATAATACACCTGCGGCTCATAAAAAGCTGTCAAAGGAGGAGTTTGACTATATTCATAGTGATGACCTGGTTGCCCATGTGGCTCCATCTGAAGATGTGGCAGTCAGCCATAAAATACCCTGGGTTAAGCTGCTTGGTTACTCGCAAACCTGGGCCTTTTTTATGGGAAAGTTTTTAACTGATGGTATTTGGTGGTTCCTGCTTTTTTGGTTGCCCGACTATTTAAAGAAACAGTTTGGCATGACCGGGGAGCAGGTGATGTGGCCAACATTTATAGTTTACGGTATAGCAATTTTTGGCAGCACTTTTGGCGGCAGCATTCCGTTATTCTTAATTAACAGGGGGATGAATATTTATAGGGCCAGGATGACCGCTATGCTGATCATCGCTTTATTCCCACTGTTTTTGTTGCTAACGCAGTACTTCGGCAATAAGGCAGCTTTCGGCGATTATGCGTCGACTTTGGCGATATCCGTTATTTGTATCGGCGCTGCCGCACACCAGGCATGGTCGGCTAATTTGTTTACTACAGTATCCGATATGTTTCCAAAAAGGGCCGTTGCATCGGTAATAGGAATAGGCAGTTTGGCGGGTGGGATTGGAGGGTTTATTATACAGCAGTTAGCCGGGCATTTAACAGACTATTATAAAGCAACGCCTCATATTGCTTATTCCATTATGTTTGGTGTTTGCGGTACAGCATATTTAATAGCATGGCTGGTAATAAAAGCGCTTACTTATAAAAATAAGGCGATTCCTTTGTAGATAAACAGCGCACAATTATAAAGGCATGAAAACCCTCATTTGCACCACCCCCGGAAATCTTGAATACGGGACCTCACAACGCCCTGTTTTAACCGATGGTAACGCTATCATAAAAATAAAGCGCATCGGCATTTGTGGTACGGATTTGCATGCTTTTGAAGGTACGCAGCCATATTTTGAATATCCGCGCATATTGGGTCATGAACTATCAGGCGAACTGATAGAATTTGATAACGCGCCGGGTTTCAAGGCAGGTGAGCCGGTTACATTTATACCTTATTTTAATTGCGAAACTTGTATTGCATGCCGCAGCGGTAAACCAAATTGCTGTGTAAAACTAAAGGTTTGCGGCGTACATATTGACGGCGGGATGGCTGAATATCTGTCGGTACCGTCATATTCCCTGCTACACGGTAATGGATTAAGCTTTGATGAACTCGCACTGGTTGAACCCCTGGCAATAGGCGCCCATGGTGTCGCCCGCGCGGCCATAAAAAAGGGCGAATTTGTTCTGGTACTCGGTGCAGGCCCCATAGGTTTGGGTGCGATAGAATTTGCAATGATAGCCGGAGCGGAAGTTATTGTATTGGATATAAACGAAGCACGATTGCAATTTTGCAAAACGCATTTAAAGGTGAAACATACGTTAAATGCCGCCGGGCAAAATGTAGCTGATCAACTAAGACAAATAACAAACGGCGACATGCCCACCGCAGTTATTGATGCAACAGGAAATCAGAAGGCGATAAATAATGCTTTCCAATTTATGGCGCATGGTGGCCGTTTTGTGTTGATAGGCTTGCAAAAAGGCGATATATCATTCAGTCACCCGGAGTTTCACAAACGTGAAGCAACATTAATGAGCAGCCGGAACGCCACGCGTAATGATTTTGAACATGTTATTGCCTGTATGAAAAATGGCCTTGTTGATCCGAAAACCTATATCACCCACCGGGTAAATTTTGAGGAAGTAAAACGGGATTTTGAAAGCTGGCTTAAGCCGGAGACAGGGGTTATTAAGGCGATGGTGGAGGTGTAGGTTGTTGTTCAATCTTGACGTTTTTAAATCTATCAATTTTTTAAGTTGTGAAATCATTCATTAGTTACGATGGGCTTCCAATTAGTTCTGGGGGCGCGCACCACATACGATCTAAACATCCTAAATTGATTTACGAAAGTTTAATAAACTTCCTTGATATCTATGCGGATGTTTTAGACGCCGATGCTCATTTAGAGTTGAAAAAATTTAAATGGAGTAACATTATTAAGTACTCTCTAAAGTTTGGCATCCCCGAATTTGACTGGAACAATTTTTTAGCGAATGGTCAAAAATCCGTTCGGTGGAGAGTTTATCAAAAGGGGGTGGATTTTCTTATTGAAAATTCTTCCAGCCATCAGGATCTTAGACTTTGTATTTTATGGAAGTTTCAATTTGTTAACACTATTACAAGAGAAGTTTTACCAAATCAAACGAAAATTCCAGTTATCGATTTTCGTCAGCATAATTCGCAACTATATTTAAGACTTTCCCAGGATAGCTCGACAGTTTCTGCATGGTTCACTTTGCCATTTGAAGACTTAACTACAGAAAATCTAAATTATATTGACGGTATTAGAAATATTTTGCCATTCAAACTTTCAAATAAAAGCTGGCGATTTTGGACGCTTTCAAAGAATCACCATTGGATCCCAAAAAAAATTTCTATTTAGCAATGCCAAAATTAAAACAGCTTGAAAAAATGAATTAGTTAATTAAATTAAGCCATTAAGAAATCAAGAACAGCTTTGTTAAATTCATTAGGATGTTCCAGGTTGGGCATGTGACCTGCGTCCTCAATAATTACCAATTTAGAATTGTCAAGATTTGAAGTTAATTCTTCGGCTATTGCGACGGGTGTGAATTGATCGTCCCGACCTACTATAACCAGGCTGGGTATCTTAATTTGAGGAAGTACTTTGGTTAAATATTCTATTCGCTCAGCTCTTGCCCGTAATGTAGTAGCCGCTGCAACAGGAGATGTCGCCTTCATCATTTTTAGTACAAGACCTGAAACTTCAGGCATAGTAGTAACATGTTCGGGTGTGATCATTTTGTAGATCACTTCATCGGCGTAACTATCCATTCCTTCCTTTTCTAAACGGCTGACGGTATCGTAACGGCCTTTTCTTACTTCGGGGGTATCTAAGCTTGCGAATGTATCGGCAAATATTAAGCTTTTTATTCTCGATGGGGCTTGTCTGAATATCTCCATTATTATCTGGCCTCCCATAGACAGGCCGCCCAAATAAAAACGGCCAATATTCAGAAAGTCCATTAGCTGAAGTATGTCCGTAGCATAGTCCTCAAATTTAGTCTTCGATCCCCCGGGTAAGCTGCTTTTTCCATAGCCCCGCAAATCGGGAGTGATAACCTGAAAAGAATCAAAAAAGTCTATGACCTGCGGGTACCACATGGTATGATCAAAAGGGTGACCATGTATCAGGACAAGCGGTGTTCCGGTTCCCGTAGCTATATAGTTTAGTTTTATACCGTTAACTTTGGTTGTAGGCATATATCAAATCTTTGTTCAGGGGCGAAAATTTTCTTCACAAATCTTTTGAGAATTGTCTGTGTCAAAACCAGTCGTCTGGGTCCATATAGACAACATTTGGAGCAGTCTGTGAGGACACAGACTGCGGGGGCGTTAAACTTTACGCGGTGGCAAATCAAATGCTATAGCCTCATGCTCAAAATGCCCTTTATGTGAGCCATCGCAAAAAGGTTTATTAGCCGACATTCCGCAACGGCAGATCGAAACGATGGTTCTGCCTTGCAACCCATACTGGTTTCCCTGCATGTCTACAATTTCAAAGTCGCCTTCTACTTTTACCGAACCATTGCTATTTATAACAAGTTTTGTTTTTTCCATGTTTTTATACTTTGCTGCGAAGATAGCAATTGGGTGCTAAAAACTTTTGTAGAAAATATCGAATAATGAATTTCGAATATCGAACATCGAAGTTACAAATCACCGATTGCGATTTCTTTTTTATAAAAATCGTAAATCGTAAATCGTAATTCTGAAATCGTAAATCAACATTAACTTCATCATTCGTCGTTCAGTGTTCGATATTTAATGTGTCTTATGTGCTATCTGTTATAATATCCCCTTTATCGCCTGCCAAACATTGTCGCCAACAATTTTAGCTCCTTCGGCAGTTGGGTGTATACCATCATGCTGGTTTAAGGACGGAATGCCTGCCACGCCTTTCAAAAGGAAAGGAACCAATAACATGTTATTTTTTTCAGCAATTTGAGGGAAAATTGATTTAAAGCTATTGGCGTAGGTGGCGCCCATATTAGGAGGTACCATCATACCAAGCATAACCAATTTAGCATTTGGATATTTTGTTTTTACACTGTCGACTATTGCCTGCAGGTTCTCGGAAGTTTCACTTACAGGTATGCCGCGAAGGCCGTCGTTAGCACCCAGTTCCAGTACAAAAACATCCACTTTTTGTTTTAATATCCAGGCTATCCGGCCTTTGCCACCTGATGTAGTTTCGCCGCTTACCCCTGCGTTTATCACTTTATAAGGGAGTTTCGCGGAGTCGATTTTATTTTGAACAACACCTGGGTAAGCTTCCGACGGGTCATCCAAGCCGTATCCCGCTGTTAGGCTATCGCCAAAGAATAAAATATTTTTTGTTGACGAGTTGTCAGGTTTATTAGTAGTTGCTGAAAGCGTGTTGCTGGTTGGTGACTTCTTCTCGCCGCAGCTGGAGAAGAGGGGCATGACAAACACCATTGTCATTGCGAGGAACGAAGCAATCGCGAACTGTGCACGACCGCCCTGTAAAGTATGCGATTGCTTCGTCGTTCCTCCTCGCAATGACAAATTATTCTTATTTTTGCGCTTATGCATTACTTCTCAATATTTCCAAAGGCGGTTTATTCAAAACGCCCCTGCTATTCAATAACCCAATAACTACCGTTAATAACGATATAATTATAAACAATGCTATCGCCGGCAATACATTTATAGAAAATTGTATTTCGAAACTGTATTTTGCCAGCAGCCATGTACCAATAACAGCAATTAAGATACCAGTTAACGCT
>DASXMZ010000428.1:0-5567 GCA_036495385.1 Mucilaginibacter sp.
AACGCGTTCGGACATTGAAGTTCTTTTGTAGCTGTGTATCGGGATATATAACTGTTCAGGTAGCCAGTTATAAAGTCGCTGAGTAAATGGTAAAATTGATATAAAGTATCCAGGTATCTCGAACCATAAATCTCCAGGTCACTTGTTATAAAGTAGCTGGGTAACTGGTTATTTAGATACTTTGGATTGGTGTATCGGGATACTTCTGTATCCCGATACATAGCAACCGAGCTATCTCGCTCTGTAGTTGTAAAATAGCTCATGATCCCGATACATTTAATTCCGGCCCCCAGTAAACCAAACTTCCCTTTTGCGGATGAAAAGAAGGCTGATAAATGATGTACCCAAAAGCATCCAGTTCGCGAATACACTTATGATAAGTCGCCACAGATGCAATTTTACTGTAATCCATCAGTTCACGCCGGGTGACCGCGAATGGGCTTGAATAGGAGTTCTGTTGCCACTGAATAAAAAGCGCAGTAAATAAACTGACATGTGTCGAACTGAGGCGTTTGTCGTCCCGTATCCGCTTAAGTAATGCTCCGTGTTCTGCTAATTCTTGTATGGATTTCTCGGCACTCATTTCAGACCACCTTCCAATAGCTTATCGATGTCCTCCTGCTTGTAATAAATAAGGCTGCCTATCCTGGTGAAATTTAACGTGCCATTGATCCTCAGGTTTTGAAGCGTGCCCGGTGAAATGTTTAATAGTTTTCGAACCTCATTACTTTTGAGCCATTTCTTGGACTGAGCCTTCCCTGGCCCGATGAGTTGTTTGATCTCCGTCAGCAACTCGTTCTTAAATGCTTCCAAGTCTTGTTTGGTGATGATTTCCAGATTCATCTGTCCCTCCTGTTTGATTAATTTTGACCTGTTCAATAGCGAGATTAATTGAAGATGCCTGAACGGTTTGATTGCAAATGTCAAGACAGAAGTGCAGGTTTATATGACTTTGTGAAATTACAGATAATGGCGTCGGACGGGAAAAGGCAAAAGAATTGAAAAATAACTCCCTGGCCTTGCATAAATCCAAAGCGATTGATATCACCCGCAAAAGGTTGCTGGATTTTAACGAAGATAATTTGATTACCCCGATCGATTTTTTTGACCTGTATGATCAACATCAAAAGCCTTCGGGCACAAAGGTCATTTTAAATATCAGGCGAAAAGCGGGTTAGTTTCCATCTGTTTACTAAATCATAACCGCTAATTCAATCCATTATTTTTACACCTCACTAAATAGCCTTTAGTTATTCCTTCTCCGCACATTACATTTACTAATGGATTTCTTCCTGGCCATCCTGATTTTACTCGTTGTAATTCTTGTCGGACTTTTTTGGGAAGAGATCAGGAACTGGTTGTTCAATAAAAAACACAAAGATAAATAGCATTGAATTCCTATCCTGACGTATCTAAGGTGCTTTGCTCGAAACTTATTTATTGAACCATCTCAAACTCACGCAGTAGGCTGTTACGAGAACCGAAAAGCTAATGCAGGTTACACCCATTAAAAAAGGAAATAACAAGGAATAAAAAAAATATTATTCGCAACTACCACCTTACCGTGGTTCTCGCATAGTGGGAGATAACAAGGGTGAGTACTATTGAGAAGTTGAAGTTTAGAAAATAAATAACCAGAGAAACGGACACAGTTTTGGAAAAATTAACTGCTGGACATTTAATAAAAACACTTAAAGACGTGTCAATGGAACATGTAATTCCAATTAAGCAAAACCAACAATGGAAGTTTTCTCAACTCAATAAGTTATCAAATCACATCAAAAACAAAAAAAGGAGGCTATTATGAAAAGGAAAATTTTGCACTTTTTAAGTGCAGCGGTGTTAATTGCTATAATTTTGTATGCCTGCAGAAAAGACACACCTCTGTGTAACAATGAACTGACGGTTACTACTAGTAAGGTTGTAGCTACAGGTTTAAATGACCCGCGGGGATTAAAATTTGGGCCAGATGAGAATCTGTATGTTGCCGAGGGCGGCGTAGGCGGAACTCACTCAAGCATCGGCCAATGTATGCAGGTACCGGGTGCAGGTCCTTATACCGGGAGTGACACGGGGAGCCGCATCTCCAGAATCGATGGAGAAGGTGTGCGCACAACTGTTGCCGATCACTTTCCGTCCAGTCAGACATCGCCTGCCACGGGAAGCTCAATCAGCGGTGTATCAGATGTTCAATTTATTGACAATACGCTCTACGGTGTTCTGGCAGGTGCCGGTTGCTCTCATGGAGTGCCGGATATTCCAAACCAGGTATTTAGGGTGAATCCTGATAAAACATGGACAAAGGTTTCAAATATCAGCGAATACCTGATGCACAATCCTATAGCCCATCCAGACCCTGATGACTTTGAGCCTGATGGAACACCCTATAGTATGACAAGTGTGCAGGGTAACTTATATGTAACACAGCCAAACCAGCAGGAGATTGACCGCATCTCGCCAAAAACAGGCCAAGCTCAGCGTGTTGTTGATATTTCAATACTTCATCCCGGAACCGGGAATACCTGGATAGGCCCTACCTCGATGGTTTATCATGATGGAAGTTTTTATTTCGGAACGCTTACAAAGTTCCCAATAGTGCAAGGAGTTGCGAGCGTTTATAAGCTGTCTCCAGATGGAACATATAGCGTTTTTGCATCTGGGTTTACCATGATAACAGGTATTGCATTTGATGATCAGAATAGGTTATACGTGCTTGAAAATACGGTCGGCGCCCCTGGTCCAACTCCTGGTTTGGGCGATGTGGTAAGGGTTGATCCATCTGGCCACCGACAGGTAATAACTTCAGGTCTTCATTTGCCCTCTGCGATGACTTTCGGGCCTGACGGGAAATTGTACATATCCGACTGGGGAATTGGCCCCCCGGGATTAGGACAAATTGTTCAAATTAGTTTTAAATGTGAAGTAGTTCATGGCGCTGTTGAGAAAGATTGAAATCAATTTTTCTTTGCGATGGCAAAAATAAATACCCTGGTAAAGTCTTGCCGCTTCCCAGGGTATTTTGAAAATGATTTTATGCTTACTTAGTTGTGTCCGCGTTAGAGGAATTTAAGGTTAAAGGGCAAATTAAATCATCGTCATTATTTCAAAACGTGTTTAAGTTTTATCAATATAAATTGCCTATATTTGACTATAAGATTTGTATTTAATCATGTTAAAGTAATGGTGAGTAATTCGGTGAGTTAGAATTTTAAACCATTGTAAAATATTGAAAACTAGCGCACTATAAATACTGGGGTGTTCCCCTACGGGCTACTAAGCCGCTTTACGAAAGTAGGGCGGCTTTTTTGTTACTGATAAAGTACCTCAACCATTTGTGATAACACCGGCGTGGGCGGGGGACTTGGTTTTATAAAAGTGTAAAAAAACGTCTTGAAATTTTCCTGGCATTTCATATTCTGTTTTAATGCTATATTCAAAGCCGCTGTCCTCAAATTTTCTTAAAAAATCTGATAAACTCGTCTTCACGTTTTTAATATTATGATGGAATTCTATTAAGTAATTATCTGCTACAGTCAGGAGATTATTTTCAAAAAGATCATCGATTATCTCGATTTCCGCTCCTTCAGTATCAATTTTAATTACATCGATTTTACTATATTTTGAAACAAATTTTGATAATTGTTTTCCTTCAATTTCAATTTTATTTTCGCCACCTCTTTCATTAATTATCGATCCTGTTAAAGTTCCATAATCATCACTGATATAAAATGGAATCAAACAGCTTTGCTTACACAAGGCACAATTTTCGAGTGTGGCATGTAAATTATTTTCTGATAAATTTTTCTTTAGTAATTCAAATACGAATGGGTTTGGTTCAAACCCTAAAATCTCCGCGTTAGGGTATAAATTCAGAAAATACATAATTGAAACACCAATATTTGCCCCGCAATCTATTATTATTGGTTTATCGGTATCAGCGGCAAACCAATAGTCATTGGAAACGAAAATTTCATTAATTAAAAATTCAATGGTACGATATCTATATCCTGAAATTTTGTATTTTAAAAAATTGACGGTACGTAATTCGTTTTTATTCCCTTCGTCTCGTTTTTTAAGAGTTAAAGGCAATAATGAAAAGAATATTTTTCTCTTATTGCCGGCATTAACGACTCCTTTAAATCTATTTGATTTGTAAAAGCCTCCTGTTTTTAATATTGAAGTTCCGATTTTTTTTATTCTCTCTGTCATCTCTTCCAATTTTGATATTGCTGTTAAAAAAATATATAACTCGTTACTTATTTTACTACTATGATAAAATGATGTTTTTTTAAATAAAAGTAAGGCTGTAAATTTTGGCAAAAACGGGAATGTTATGGAAATTTCAACCTTGATTATTAGTTGACAATCAATTCAATAGTTCGGGGAAAAAATCAAGTCCTCAATTAAGTGTTAGATAATTGTACCATTACCTTTATCAGGTAAATATTTAACCAGTTGGCGTATTTTCTTTTAGTTAACAATTATTGTCGTAATATAATTATTATTTATATTAAAAAGCGTTTTTTTAACCATATCATCCGAAATTGAACCACTATAAATAATAACAAAAGTCAATAACTTAAATTTAATCCACGTTCAACCCTACTCCATTGGAGAAGGGTTGAACCACGGAAAAACATTGTTTGAATAATTTAATTCGTTAAAAATCTGAGTAATCCGTCGGGCGCAAAAACCATATGTCAGACTTGGTCATATTGTGCTGATATTCTTCTTTGGCAGCCAGTTTTTTCCAGTCGGGCGAATCAGCAAATTTTTGCCAGTGGGCGTCCCTTTCTTCCTTGCTGTTAAATGTGGTCATATACATCATATTGGGCATACTGCTGCCTGCTATCACTTTACCATAAAACACGGCGTTAAATTCAAGCTTCTTAAAAATCTTCATCTCGCCGCCATCATTCATCATTTTTATTTTGCTCACGCCTGCCTTTTCGCTTCCACTTTCATAGCTGCGCAACTCATAGACCCGGTCTTTTTTATCAGCTTTAAGTTTCGGCTTGGCAGGCTCTTCCATATCGTCAAAAGCCCGCAGTATAATGGTTTCTATCCGCGTGTATGGGTAATTATTGAATGACGCGTCGACATAGTCTTTGCCATGTTTATTGTATGACTTTTCTTTTGATAACTTCTCTTCGAGGCCCTCCAGTTGCTCCCAATCGTCGCACGGAATAAAAACAAAGAAGCGCTTGTCAGTATCCTGCGTAATAGGTTTAAACACGCCGACATTCTTAATACCGGCATCGTGCAAAGAGGGAACCAAAGCATCCTTAAAAAACGCATCCAACCGTTTTTCCTGCGTGTCAGTTTTAAAATGATAAACTTTGATCTCGTAATAATAAGCGTCAGCGGCCTTGAGTGATGTAGCTGAGAATAAAAGAGGCGCAATTAAAGCCTGTATAATTACAAGCCATTTTTTTAGTGTTTTCATTTGGTTTAATTTTATGTGAAAAATTGCCGTATGTTCTGATTTTTGTTAACAGTTTATCGGCGAATATGTTACAGTTAAGTTTTAACAAAATATGACACATGACCGGGCGGGGGACATCATC
>DASXMZ010000429.1:0-3061 GCA_036495385.1 Mucilaginibacter sp.
TTTTGGCTGTAATAACCCGCGGCCCCAACGGCATTGTATCCGTTTTAAGGGATAGTGCGGACGAATCTTTCAATGAGCCAACCTTTACCGAGTCGATTAAATAGACCACGGAATCAGGGTTAAAGCTTGCAGCGTAATGCGCCTTTACAGAAACCTTATCGCCTGTTTTGAAGGTAGTACCTGCCTCGGGACTAATGCTTATATTGTTGTCCAGCTTATTACAGCTAAAAGTTAGAAATATTAATGCGGGTAGTAATAATTGGAATTTATTTTTCATGTGTTGTTTACATGGTTGAAGGCCAAAACGCGTCCTCAATATGTTTTAGTATGTGATTATTTTTTTGATCGAATAAAATGGATATGATATCAAACCGCACTTCGCCCTGGTGGTCCATCAGGTAAATATATTCATCTGCTGCATCCGCCAGTAATTTTTGTTTGCGGGCGTCCACAAAATCCTCCGGTTCGCCAAAACGGTTTCCGGTACGGGTTTTTACCTCGGTAAATATAATCACCTTGTTTTTATATGCAATCAGGTCAACTTCTAATTTGCCATGTGTCCAGTTCTCATCCAAAATCTCATAGCCAGAATTTTCAAGATGTGTTTTTGCTAAACTTTCGCCTTTGCGCCCAAGATCGAGGTGTTTAGCCATTATTTTAAAATTACTGAACCTAAGTAGTCGGATATCGATTTTTCAACTTTTTTCATATGCATATATTGATTCAACAATATTTCCTGGTCGGCCTCGCCCGGTGTTTTTTGCAACTCCGTACGCAAGCCCTCCAAAATCTTACCGACTTTTTGTTTTTTGAGATGAAAAATAGCACCCAAAATAGTGGCCTTCATATTTACCTGCTCATCAGGTACCAATATCTTATGCATCTCGTACCAGTTTTCGCTCAAGGTATATTTTGTTGCGATTAAGGTTACTGTTAAGTCTACAATTTCCTTTTCGGGATAGTGAATAAAGTGCTGCTCATCCGGAAGTATCCCATTTTCTACCTCGCTGCGATAAATTTCAACAAATGCTTTGCAAGCCAGATTTTCAAATTCAACGTCGCTCAGCTCGGCGATCATGAAAGGCCCAATGTAGGTATTTGCTATGCCATCCCAATCGATCATCCGGTTGCCATAGGCCAGCAATAGTCTTACTATTTCCTTTTCCTGGCTTGCATCTTCTTTTTCCTCTTTTGCAATTGGCTCATCCAGCAATGTTTCATCAACCGCTACCGGTTTAGATATTTGCTGCTGCGAATCTTTTTTCGCTTTAGCCAACCGCATTTTATTGAGCTCGGAAAGCAGGGCGCGTTCGTCAATCTTTAGTAAATGACTGCATTCTTTTATAAACACAGATGCTTTTATCGAATCAGGTATTTTGGCAACGCTCTCTACAATCTCTCTTATAACCTCCGCTTTTTTTATCGGATCATTTCCGGCCTCTTTGAGCAGGATGTCGGTTTTGAAAAGAATAAAATCTTTTTTATTATCGGCTATGTGTTTTTTGAAGCCATTCGTGCCGAAGTTTCTGACGTACGAATCCGGGTCGTGACCATCCGGGAAGAGCACAACCTTAACGTTCAGTCCTTCTTCCAAAATCATATCCAAACCACGCAGTGAAGCTTTTATACCGGCAGCGTCCCCATCATAAAGGATGGTAATGTTTTTTGTAAAACGGCCAATCAGTCTGATCTGCTCTACAGTTAAGGATGTTCCGGACGAGGCTACTACATTTTCAATTCCCGCCTGGTGTACAGAAAGCACGTCGGCGTAACCTTCCACCAAAAAGCAATTATCCTCATCGCGAATAGCTTTTTTGGCGAAATAAAGGCCGTAAAGTACATTGGATTTATGGTAAATCTCCGACTCGGGAGAGTTCACATATTTGGGGACATTTTTATCGCTTTTAAGCGTACGCCCGCCGAAAGCGATAACCCGGCCTGTAAAACTGTGTATTGGGAACATTACCCGGCCGCGGTAACGGTCATACAACGCGCCATTATCACGTTTAACAGATAATCCACTCTCTTCTAGAAATTCCTGCTGATAGCCTTCCTTTAATGCCTGGCTGGTAAACGCTTCCCATTGATCGGGCGAATAACCTAATTCAAATTTGCGGATAGTGTCGTTATTAAAGCCTCGTTCTTTGAAATAACTTAAGCCGATATTTTTCCCTTCGTCGGTTTCCAGCAAACTTTCGTGAAAAAATTTAGCAGCGTAGGCAGTTACGATCATCAGGCTTTCGCGACGGTTCTCCTCCTCCTTATTTTCAATGGTTTCAACCGTTTCCTCTACTTCGATGCTGTACTTTTTAGCCAGCCATTTTAAAGCTTCAGGGTAAGTGAATTTCTCCAGCTCCATCAAAAACGTAATAGCCGAACCACCTTTCCCCGAAGAGAAGTCCTTAAAAATTCCCTTGGCAGGCGAAACCGTAAATGATGGCGTACGTTCATTCGCAAAAGGCGACAAGCCCACGTAATTTGCTCCGCGTTTTTTTAACTGCACAAACTCGCCGATCACCTCCACAATGTCGGTGGCTTCCATAATACGGTCGATAGTAGATTTGGTGATCATGCTTTAACTGCAAATGTATGGCTTATCAATTAACGGTTTTCCACAAAAGTCAATTTACAATTTTTATTGGTTGATTGCGCTTTAAAAATGTAATTGCGATCCCGGCTAAAACTATCACACTGCCGATAATTTCGTTAACGTCCAGTTTTTCGTTCAAGATCAATGTCGCCAAAAAACAGGCCAGCACGGTTTGACTCAGCAAGGCTATAGAAACCTTGGTCGGCTGTAGAAAACGCAATGAATGGTTAATGGTCAACCAGCCAACTAACTGGCAAAGCAGACCCATTGCCAGGAAACATAACCACGTACTTGTTGGAAAATTGGACAGGTTATTTTGCTCCACCCGGCAAATAAGTAGCAAGAATATACTCGCCGCCAGCATATTATAAAACATGAAGGTAACAGTATCTATTTTTTGCAATATGCCACTGGTAATCATGATGTAGATGGCATACAAAAAGCTGGCAAAAAGGGCAAGCAAGATCCCAA
>DASXMZ010000430.1:0-14328 GCA_036495385.1 Mucilaginibacter sp.
GTGCATTATGCTGTTGCTATGCCGCCACTGGCAAAGACGCTAAAAGCGGAATTTCCATACGTGGAAAATACCACACGCATAAAGGCTGTTTGGCCTACACATGTAAAAATAGGCAATAACAACATTTTAGATAATGGATTCGCTTTTGCTGACCCCTCAGTATTTGACGTATTTACACTGCCGATGATAAGTGGTGACCCCAAAACTGCTTTGGCAGAACCAAATAGTGTGGTAATTACCGAAAGTACGGCGAAAAAGTATTTTAAGGGCACCAACGCCATAGGTAAATTGATATCAGTTAACGATAACACCTTGTTAAAAGTTACTGGGGTTATTAAAGATATACCGGAGCAATCCCATTTTAATTTTAACTTCCTTATCTCGATGTCTTCCTTTAAAGACAGTGAGTCGAACCAATGGCTTCGGAGTGACTACAATACTTACGTTTTATTTAAAGATGCAACAGATCATAAAAAACTGGAAGCGGCACTCCCTTCGTTTTTAAACAAATTCAGCGGCGACGAAATGCGGAATCAATTGCATCAAAGCATGGCCGATTTTGAAAAAGGCGGCAGTTTTTTCAGACTTAATTTAACGCCGTTGACGGATATTCACCTCAAATCAAACCGTACAGGCGAACTAGCTGCTAATGGTACAATTCAATACGTGTATATCTTTTCGGCAATTGCGCTGTTTATACTATTAATTGCCTGCGTTAATTTCATGAACCTTTCTACCGCCCGGTCATCGAACAGAGCGAGAGAGGTTGGCGTACGTAAAGTGCTGGGTTCGGCAAAAAGACATTTGATATTTCAGTTCCTTACAGAATCAATTCTCGTAGTTTTTGCCGCCACGATAATAGCATTTATTGCCACCATGGCTTTGCTGCCTGCATTCAATCAATTATCGGGCAAAGAACTGGCTATTACCCGGCAATCCCTTACCTGGCTAATCCCTGCTTTAATTGTCATTGTGCTCTTTGTTGGTGCAATGGCCGGTTCATACCCTGCATTTTATCTTTCTTCATTTCAGCCGATTGAGGTGCTAAAAGGAAAGCTCTCCACTGGTTTCAAAGGCGGGTTTTTAAGGAGCTTTTTAGTTGTACTGCAGTTTTCCATATCTATTTTCCTCATCATTGGAACAATAGTTATATACAACCAGCTAAATTATATCCAGACTAAAGATTTAGGATATAACCGTAACCAGGTACTGATAATAAAAAACACATTCGAACTAAATAACCAAGCCGGAGTTTTTAAAAACGAGGTTAAACAATTGCCCGGCGTTATCAATGCTACCTCAACCGGCTTTTTACCAACCTCCGGTTGGAAAGGTACTGCTGTGTTTTTTAAAGATGCGGTGTTCGACCAAAAGAAAGCTTTATTTCCCCAAATATGGGAGGTTGATGAAGATTACATCAAAACCCTGGAAATGAAGATGGCAGCGGGTCGCAATTTTTCGAGCCAGATGCTTAGCGATTCATCCGGCATCATCATCAACGAGGCAGCTGCTAAATTTTTGGGACTTAATGATCCGTTAAATAAGCCTTTATACAAATCAAACGGAGGTAATCAAACGGTGGCCAACTCAAAAAAGTATAACATAATTGGCGTTGTTAAAGATTTTAACTTCAACTCTTTGCGGGAAGTAGTAAGCCCTATGGTTTTGGTGCTGGCAAAAAATAACGGCTCTTTGGGTATCCGTGTTAACACAACCAACCTGCCCGCCTTGATGGCTAAAATAAACGACAAGTGGAAAAGCTTATCGCCAAACATTCAAATGAATTTTTCCTTCATGGACGACGATTTTGATGCCTCGTACCGTAGCGAACAACGGATGGGCAAAATATCCGTTGTGTTTACCTCATTGGCCATAATAATTGCTTGCCTCGGTTTATTTGGCCTGGCTGCATACGCAGCGGAGCAGCGCACCAAGGAAATCGGTATCCGGAAAATATTAGGCGCAAGCGTTACTACAATAGCCGGTATGCTTTCGTTCGATTTTATAAAACTGGTGTTTATTGCCATTCTTATTTCACTCCCTGCGGGATGGCTATTAATGAATAAATGGCTTCAGGATTTTGCATACAGAATAAATATTCAATGGTGGGTGTTGGCAATTGCCGGCTCTACGGCGGTATTGATAGCATTTATTACCATCAGTTATCAATCAATAAAGGCAGCATTGTCAAATCCTGTAGATAGCTTGAGAAGCGAGTAAAGGGGAATGCCCCACCTAAATCCTCCCCAGTAGGGAGGACTTAAAAAGATATGTGAAATGACAATTTGAACCAATATATATAAACATAAAATCAAAAGTCTTCCGCCAGTTGGCGGAGAGATTTAGAGGGGGCTAAACAATGTTTAAAAACTACATAAAAACCGCGTTCCGCAGCCTTACGAAAAATAAGGGTTTTACCTTTATTAACTTATTCGGATTGGCTTTGGGCCTGGCTACCTGCCTGCTCATTGTTTTTTATGTGTTCGACGAGTTGAGCTATGACCGCTATAACACCAAAGCCGACCGCATTTATCGTGTAAATAATGAAATTAAATTCGGCGGTCTTGAAACCTCTTACGCGGTAACGCAGGCTCCTGCGGCGGCGGCGTTAAAGGCTGATTTTCCAGAAATTGAACAGGTGGCGCGCCTGGGGAACCTTGGCGGTAACCAGGTGCGAAAAGGCACACAGGATATACAGGAAGACCATATGGTTTACGCCGATAGCTCTATTTTTGATGTATTTACCCTGCCGATGATCCAGGGCGACCCGGCGAAAGCGCTTAAAGATCCGCATACGATAGTAATAACCGAAAACATTGCGAAAAAATACTTCAGCACCTCAAATGCCGTAGGCAGGGTATTAATGGTTAATGACTCTGTTCAATTTAAAGTAACAGGTGTAATAAAAGATATTCCTGCACAATCCCATTTTCATTTCGACTTTTTCTTGTCCATGGTTACTATCCCCCAGGCCAAAGAAAATGGCTGGTTAAATTTTTACTTCATCAACACCTATGTTCTGTTAAAGCCCGGCGCCGATCCCAAAGCATTTACGGCCAAACTTCCGGATTTTATAGTGCGGCATGCCGGTGCACAACTGCAGACCCTTTTACATAAGGATTTTAAATCATTAGAGAAAGATGGCAGCTATATCAGGCTCGGCATCATTCCGCTTACAAAAATCCACTTGCAATCAACCAGTATCAACGAGTTTGAGCCGGGCGGCAATATCGCTTATATTTACATTTTCTCAGCCATAGCAATATTTATCCTGCTCATTGCATGCGTAAACTTCATGAACCTTTCAACCGCCCGTTCGGCGAACCGGGCCAGGGAAGTTGGTGTACGTAAAGTACTAGGCTCACCACGCAAGGCGCTTATTGCCCAGTTTCTGACCGAATCTATTATGGTAACCCTGGCCGGCGCAATTATAGCCGTGCTCGGTGCATGGGCGTTTCTGGGACTGTTTAACCAAATATCAGGTAAAGAATTAACCGTAACGCCACAAATTATTGGCTGGCTTGTGCCTGCCCTGCTTATCATCGTCTTAGTAGTTGGCTGCATGGCGGGTTCATACCCAGCGTTGTTTTTATCTGCTTTTCAGCCGATACAGGTCTTGAAAGGGAAATTAGCAGGCGGCTTCAAAGGTGGTACACTGCGCAGCGTTTTGGTGGTTTTCCAGTTTACTATATCCATATTTTTAATAGTGGGTACGCTGGTCATCAACAACCAGCTTAGATATATTCAAAACAAAGATTTAGGTTATAAGCGCGATCATTTGCTGATTGTTAAAAATGTTTGGGCGCTGGGTAACGCTAGTAATACCTTTAAACAGGAGGTTAAACAACTGGCGGGGGTACAAGCTGCAACCCTCTCCGACGCTCTGCCTACCGATGAAAACACCAGCAGCGTCACCTACTTTAAAGATCCTGTATCCGACCAAAAAAGATCGGTTTTAACTTTTAACTGGAGTGTAGACGAAGACTTGATTCCAACCCTCGGTATAAAAATGGCGGCGGGTCGTAATTTTTCCAAAGATATGGCTACCGATAATTTGGGCGTTATCATTAACGAAGCCTTTGCAAAAAAGCTGGGTTATCCCAACCCCATCAATCAGCCACTTTATGGCTTCACTGATAATACGCTTAGAACCACTAAATTCCACATTATCGGGGTAATGAGAGACTTTAATTTTAAATCATTAAAGACCAATATCGAGCCTATGCTTTTTTCACCGCTTTTTGCATTCAATCGCGGCGGTGGTACGCTGAGCGTAAAGATAAATACTGCGGATATGCCATCGCTGATGGACAAGGTAAAAAATAAATGGAAGGGATTGTCGCCAAACAGGCAGTTCAGCTATTCATTTATGGACGAAAACTTTGATGCACTTTACCGTTCCGAACAGCGTACCGGAGCAATTTCCATTGCCTTTACTTCATTGGCAATCATTATCGCCTGCCTGGGTTTGTTCGGGTTGGCCGCCTATGCCGCCGAACAGCGCATGAAGGAGATCGGTATCCGCAAAGTATTAGGTGCAACTGTTGCGAACATTAGCTCCATGCTTTCAAAGGATTTTATCAAACTCGTGATCACATCAATAGTAATAGCTACCCCATTTGCGTGGTGGGCCATGCAAAAATGGCTGGAAAGCTTTGCTTACCGGCAAAACATCCAATGGTGGGTATTCGCTGTTGCAGGTTGTACATGTATTATCATCGCTTTTATTACCATAAGTTTTCAATCGATAAAAGCGGCGTTATCGAATCCTGTTGATAGTTTGAGAAGCGAGTGAGGGAAGTGAGCAGTTTTCAGCAGGCAGTTGGC
Source organism: Mucilaginibacter sp. (assembly GCA_036495385.1). GTDB lineage: Bacteria > Bacteroidota > Bacteroidia > Sphingobacteriales > Sphingobacteriaceae > Mucilaginibacter. The sequence goes on from DASXMZ010000430.1 coordinate 4,828, forward strand.
AGTTTGGGGTTTGTGTAGAGACGGAATTATTTGAATCATAAAACATAAAATCAAAAGTCTTCCGCCAGCTGGCGGAGAGATTTAGAGGGGGCTTAACTAATAAACAAATGCCATGTTTAGAAACTACATAAAAATAGCGTTTCGCAATCTTAAAAAAGACAAGCAGTTCACATTGCTGAATGTGCTGGGCCTTTCGGCCGGTATTGCCTGTACTTTGCTCATATACCTGTGGGTACATGATGAAATGAGCTACGATAAGTTTTTTGAGAACGATAATCAGATTTACCAGGTAATGGAGCATCGTAAAAGTCCTACACAGGGCATTTTGCTTTCTGATGAATCTTCGGGCCTTGTAAGCGAAACACTCGCCATGCAAAACCCCGAAGTGGTTTATGCTTCACCATTGGCTCCGCCGGATTGGTTCCAAAAATTCACCCTTACTTCGGGCGATAAAAATATTAAAGCCCTCGGCCAATATGCAGGTAAAGACTACTTCAAAATTTTCTCCTTTAAAATGCTGCAAGGCAACCGGGCAAAAGTACTCGAGGTCAAAAATTCTATCGTAATATCCGACGAACTCGCAAATAAGTTATTCGGTACAGCATCAGATGTCATAGGGAAAGTAATTAAGTTCCAGTACGATCAGGACTTTTTTGTATCGGGTGTTTTTGAAAAAGTACCTGCTCATTCTTCACAGCAGTTTGATTTCGTACTATCGTTTGATTACCTGGCGGATATCCCAGCGCAACATTGGGTTAAAACCTGGGGCAACGATGGCCCGCATAATTTTGTTGTACTTAAAAAAGGCACCGATGTCGAAGCTTTTAACAGAAAGATTGCGCTATTGAAACAAAGAAATAGCAGTGATACTACCACCACCATCTTTGTCACAAAATTTTCTGATGTTTACCTTCGTGACACATTTAATCATGGCACAAGAACTGGTAGTAAGGATGCATATGTTAAATTGTTTTCGCTTATAGCAATTTTTATACTCGTTATAGCCTGCATTAATTTTATGAACCTTTCTACCGCTAAAGCTTGGGGCAGGATGAAAGAAGTTGGCATTAAAAAGGTGGTAGGAGCCGGCCGCCGTCATCTTATTTTTCAATTTCTGTCGGAGTCGGTGTTGCTGGCGGTTTTTACCACGGCCATTGCCGTGGGCATAGCGTGGATTTTATTGCCGCAGTTTAATCAATTAACTGGAAAGAGCATTATGCTGCGTTTTGACATTTCGTTTTTATTGGTATTGTTACTGGTGGCATTTTTCACCGGCCTGATATCCGGAAGTTACCCGGCATTGTATCTCTCCAAGTTTAATCCATTGGCTATTTTAAGGGGTAAGTTGAAAACATCAGTTTCGGAAGTGATTGCCCGTAAAGGACTGGTGGTATTTCAGTTTACGCTTTCCTGTATGCTCATTGTTGCAGTATTGGTGGTTTACAGGCAAATACGGTTTATACAATCAACCTCAATAGGGTATAATAAAGACAATATTATACGAATCAATTCAGAAGGTAAATTAGCTGGAAATGAAGACAATTTTGCTTCTGCATTGAAGAATATTCCTGGCGTGGTAAATGCGAGTTTTACCCAGCACAATATTGTGGGCCGTAATTATTCTACCGGGGGGCTTAGCTGGGATGGTAATGTCGCCGCCGATGAGGCTATTTACTTCGAGGGCTTTTTTGGTGGTTATAATTTTATCGAAACCCTGGGCATGCAGATGGCCGCCGGGCGACCTTTTTCAAAGATTTATGGCGCTGAATACAATAAGATCATATTAAATGAAACTGCTGTCAAAACTATGCAGTTAAAAGATCCGGTTGGCAAAATCATAAAGGCTTTTGGCGGCACTTACCAGGTAATAGGGGTAGTGAAGGATTTTCATTTTGAATCATTACACGAACAAGTAAAGCCCTCATTTATCGTGCTCGCCGGTGGAACCAGTCCTTACTTTAAAATGATAATAAAAATTAAAGCAAAGCATCAGCAGGAAACTATCACGCAAATTAAGCAGTTGTATGAGTCATACAACCCCGGATTTCCGTTCGCATATAATTTCCTCGACCAGGCTTATCAAAAACTGTATGAAACAGAAACAAGGGTTTCCACATTGTCCGAATATTTTTCCATTCTCGCTATTCTCATCTCTTGTTTAGGGCTTTTCGGCCTGGTTGCCTTTACTGCCCAAAAAAGGCAGAAGGAAATCGGTGTCCGCAAAATAATTGGTGCTTCAGTCAATAGCATAATCTGGATGCTGGCTACCGATTTTTTGAAATTGGTATTTATCGCAATCCTGGTCGCGTTCCCATTATCATGGTGGATGATGAATAAATGGTTAAATGGCTTCGCTTATCGCATAAATATCGGCCTGACGGTTTTTATAATAGCGTGCGCCTCAGTGATCTTAATAACAATAGTTACAGTTAGTTTCCAGGCAATTAAAGCGGCACTGGCGAATCCAGTTAAGAGCTTGAGGAGCGAATGAGGGGAGGTGAAAGGTTAAAGGCGAAAGCTGAAAGGTTTTTTTGAAAAGAAAAATTAATAATTAAACCAAATCAAAAGTCTCTCCGCCGGCTGGCGGAGGAGATTTAGAGGGGGCTAAATGAAGCTGAAAGGTTTTTTTGAAAAGAGAAATTAATAATTGAACCAAATCAAAAGTCTCTCCGCCGGCTGGCGGAGGAGATTTAGAGGTGGCTTGACCATGATAAAGAACTATATTAAAATCGCATTCCGCAACCTTTGGCGGCACAAAGGTTTTTCGCTGATCAACATTATTGGGCTGGCGGTTGGTATGACTGCTTGTTTTCTCATTTTTATTTATGTGAACTTTGAGTTGAGCTATGATAAGTTCAACAAAAATTTCGACCAAGTATACCGCTTTAATACCGATATCAAAGCCCCCAACGAAGTTTTGCATTGGAGCAGCGCATCTGCGCCAATGGGGCCGGCTCTGCAAGCTGATTATCCGGAAGATGTGAGGGAATATGCCAGACTGATCCAGGCTGGTTTTTTAGTAGTGAATGGCGATAAGAAGTTCCAGGAAAACAATATAAACTTTACTGATCCATCCATTTTCAAAATATTCACTTTACCCTTTATAAAAGGCGACTCAAGCACTGCGCTTACAGCACCCTTTAGCATCGTGCTGACCGAAACGATGGCAAAAAAATATTTTGGAAGCACGGATATCGTAGGCAAATCACTGCTGCTCGATGGAAAACGCCCCGTCAACATTACTGGTGTAGTGAAAGACGTACCGTTAAATTCTCACTTTAGCTTCGACATGCTTATTTCGATGCCAACCATTGAAAAAATGAAGCTGATGAACATGCAGGAATGGGGTAACTTCAACAATTATACTTATCTGTTATTGCCAAAAGGATTTAATCCGGCCAGGTTACAAGCGAAGCTGCCATCATTCTTGATAAAACACATCACAGAAGATCAGCGCCGCAGGGGATACAATTACGCGTTGTTTGTGGAGCCACTAAAAGATATTTATATGGATACGTTCAGAGGCGCCCCAGTAAACGGCAACCAGGCGAATGTGTACACTTTTTCGGTTATTGCTGTATTCATTCTACTCATAGCGTGTATAAACTTTGTAAATCTAACCACCGCCCGCGCATCCGAAAGAGCCAAAGAAGTGGGCATCCGAAAGGTAGTTGGCGCGTTCAAAAATCAACTCGCTTTGCAGTTTTTGGGCGAATCTGTTATTATTTCGCTGGTGGCATTTGTTTTTGCCGTTGTTTTGAGTCTTTTGTTATTACCATTGTTCAACGAACTTGCCGGTAAAATTGTAAGCGATACGATATTTGTGCACGGCTATATCTTTATTCTTTTTGGCGCATCACTGGGCATCGGTTTACTGGCGGGGATTTATCCGTCAATGGTGCTAACCAGCTTTAGTATCACTTCGGTACTAAAAGGGCGGTTCAGTACATCCGCCAGAGGAATACTTTTACGTAAAGGATTGGTTGTTGTACAGTTCACCATATCTATCGTGCTGATTGTGGGTACACTAATCGTGTACAATCAACTGAACTATATGCGCAATCAATCGCTCGGGTTTGATAAAGATCAGATGGCAGTTATAGATTTCAGCGGAGATTCACTTGTGCAGGTGCACGCGCAACTTATCAAAAATGAACTGCGACAAGTTAATGGAGTGGCCTCAGTTTCGGGCTCAACAGTTACTCCCGGAAACGGAAACCCGGTGGGGTATGCCGAGGTTGAAAATCGTGCGGGCAAACTACAACCTATGAACTTAAACTTATATGACGTTGATTTTGATTTTATCCCGCAATACGGTTTTAAACTGCTCGCGGGAAGGGCTTTTTCGACAACATTTCCAACTGATTCGCTCAAATCATTCGTGGTAAACGAAACCACAATAAAAGAGCTGGGTTATGCATCACCTAATGACGCTATCGGCAAACGTTTTAACCAATGGGGGCGTACGGGGCAAATCATCGGCGTAATAAAAGATTTTCATTTTAAATCCCTGCAAGAAGACATTAAACCCATTGATCTGCGCATGGACACCAGGTACGATAATGTTTTTACCGTGAAAATTAAAGGTGGAAATATACCCGTCACTATGGCTGCGCTCGAAAGCAAATGGAAGTCACTGGCGCCGCAACGTCCCTTCAGTTATACGTTTCTTGACGAGAATTTTAACAAACAATATTTAACAGAAGACCGGTTTGGCAAGCTCTTTATGTATTTCGCTTTCCTGGCTATTATGATCTCCTGCCTGGGGTTATTGGGTTTGGCCTCTTATAGCACTTTACAGCGCACCCGCGAAATTGGCATTCGTAAAGTATTAGGTGCTACCGTGCCCGGTATAGTGAATATGCTCTCCAAAGAATTTTTGAAACTGGTGATCATCGCCACATTGATTGCGTTCCCGATTGCCTGGTATGGCATGCATAACTGGCTTACGGATTTTGCCTATAGAATAAACATCGGCTGGTGGGTATTTGCAGTGGCTGGCATCCTGGCAATTTTTATCGCCATTATAACTATCAGCTTCCAGGCTATTAAGGCAGCGTTGGCAAATCCTGTCAATAGTTTGAGAAGCGAGTAGGAGAAGAGGTGAAAGGTTAAAGGCGAAAGCTGAAAGGGTTTTTGATGAAAGGAAAGATTAACAATTAAGAAAATCAAAAAGTCTCTCCGCCGGCTGGCGGAGGAGATTTAGAGGGGGCTAACAATTGACCGAATCAAATGATACGAAACTACATCAAAACCGCGTGGCGAAACCTTTTAAAGAATAAGTTTTATTCAGCCATTAATATTGCAGGGTTAACTGCCGGGTTGGCAATAGGCATCCTGATATTGTTATGGGTGCAGGACGAACTGAGTTTTGATTCTTTTCATAAAAATACCCCAAATATTTACAGGCTCGAACTTTTTGGCGGTACAGGTTCAAGCAGGCAAATTTATAGCATTGACGTCGCACCAATAGGGCCGATGGCCAAACAACAATTGCCGGCTGTGAAAGACCAGGTGCGCATAATATCGAATGGTGATTATTCACTGTTTAAATATAATGACAAAGTATTTGGTGATTTAGCGGTGGTTTATGCCGACCCTTCTTTTTTTTCAATGTTTGATTTTCATTTGGTAAACGGCAACCCAAAAAAACCATTTGGCGACGATAACTCTGTCGTAATTACAAAAAAAACTGCCAAAAAATACTTTGGCGATCAGGACCCTATCGGGAAAATAATCGTCGCCGATAACAAAGTAAACTTCACTGTTTCAGGGGTGATCAATGATTTTCCGAAAAATTCCAGCATGAATTATGATGTGATTATGCCTATGAGCCTGCATATCAAACTGATGCGTGCCCAAAACATCGACTTAGACAATGACTTTGGCTTAATAAATTATCAAACCTATTTATTACTTAAGCCGGGTGTTGCATTGAAAACCCTCGCCACGCAAATCAGACAAATACACCTTAATCACAGCCCCGGCGATACTGACGCTGAATATCTATTGCTGCCTCTATCAAAAATGCACCTGTACACCGCCGATATGGGCGATGCGGGAATCTCAACGGTTCGGATATTCATCATTATTTCGGTATTGATATTAGCAATTGCGTGTATCAACTATGTAAACCTTTCAACGGCACGGTCAATGCTCAGGTCAAAAGAGATAAGTATGCGTAAAATAGTAGGAGCTGGAAAAGTGCAGTTATTTATACAGTTTATTGTTGAAACAGCTTTGTTGTTTTCGTTTGCTGCTGCTTTAGCTTTAGTGCTCATTTACATGCTACTGCCGGTTTTCAATCATATAGCCGGCAAACAATTAGTTTTGAACTTAAGCGATGGTAATATATGGTTTGTTATTCTCACTGCAATAGCCGGTACATTGGCCGCTTCAAGCATTTATCCAGCCTTATTATTATCATCATTTGAACCACTGAAAGCTTTAAAGGGTAAAATATCAGCAGGTATCGGCGATGTTTTATTCCGGAAAATATTAGTAGTTACCCAATTTACATTCTCTATTATTTTAATTATCGGCACAATAATTATCACCGGCCAGCTTAATTATATCCGATCGAAAAATATAGGGTATGATAAAACTGATGTGATTTCGGTATGGATGCGCGATATGAGCAAACATTACGCCGCCGCAAAAGCTGAATTACTAAAACAGCCTGGCATCCTGGGTGTAACGCGATCAAATCAGAATATAATAAGGTTTCAAGGCTTTGCGGGCTCGGTTGACTGGGACGGCAAAGACCCCGAGAACGCCTTAATTGTTCATCCAATATCGATAGACAAAGACTTAACATCTTTCTTTAGGATGAAAATTGTCGAAGGAACATCGTTTACCGGAGCGGTAACGGACACCGCACGTTTTATTTTAAATGAAACGGCTGTTATAGAAACCGGCATAAAAAACCCGGTGGGTAAACGGTTTAAATTGATGGGCATTGAGGGGAAAATCATCGGGGTGGTAAAAGACTTTCATTATGCTTCTATGAAAGAAAAAATAGCACCATCAGTTTTTCTATATAGGCCCGAATGGTTTAACAGAATGTACGTAAAAACTACCCGCCGGGACGCTCAAAAAGCTATAGCTGCAATACAACACGAGTTTAAACAATATAACGGTGAATACCCATTTGGTTATGCTTTTTTGGACGATGTCTTTAACAGCATTTACCAAAGTGAAACACGGGAAGGAACATTATTCACCTATTTTGCCGGCATTGCCATCTTTATCTCATGCCTGGGTTTGTTGGGTTTAGCTACCTACACAGCTCAGGTACGCACCCGCGAAATTGGTATCCGCAAGGTTTTGGGAGCAAGCGTAAGCCGCATTATAGGTTTATTAGCTGTTGATTTTATTAAACTGGTATTTATCGCCATCATAATTGCAGTACCGGTGGCGTGGTGGGCAATGAGTAAATGGCTGCAAGATTTTGCTTACCGAATAAATATTAACTGGTGGGTATTTGCCTTGGCAGGACTGATAGCCGTGATTATTGCTTTTATAACTATAAGCTTTCAGTCAATAAAAGCTGCATTGACAAACCCTGTGAAAAGCCTTCGCTCAGAATGAGCTATGGCTTTCGAGGAAAGTTCGGGATCGAGTAAAAAGAAGAGAAAGGTAAAAGGCGAAAGCTGAATGGTTCTGAAAAGCAAGATTATTAATTAAAAACAGAAAATCAAAAGTCCCTCTCCTTTGGAGAAGGATTTAGGGTGAGGCGAAACAAACTAACCACATGATAAAAAATTATATCACTATCGCATTCAGAAACATCCGTCGTAACCTGGGTTATGCCTTTCTGAACATTCTGGGGCTTACCCTTGGTATAGCCTCTTGCCTTGTTATCTTTTTGATAGTAAGAAACGAACTTACTTACGATAACTACAAAAATGCTGACCGCATATACAGGGTAACCCTTAATGCAATAGATTTTAACTCAAATGTTTCGTTGGCCATTGCGCCGGCCATGCGCGCTGATTTTCCTGAGCTGGAACAAGTTTCGCAGGTTATGTATAGTAATGACGTGATGGTCATGGTAAATAATCACCGTTTCCGTGATAAAGATTTCGCCTTTGCCGATGAGCATTTTCCGCGGATATTTGATTTACAGTGGATAGCCGGCGACCCCAAAACGGCGCTGAGTGAGCCTAACAGCCTGGTGCTTAACGAAACGCTCGCAAAAAAATATTTTGGCAACCAAAATCCGATGGGACAGGTGATTAATATCGAAAACCAGATCAATGCAAAGGTCACAGGGGTTATAAAAGACTTGCCGGGCAACCGCAGCCTGCCTTTGCAGATGTTATGCTCGTTTGAAACGATCAGAAGCCACCAAAAAAACAATATGGCAGAGTTTTGGAATATCGGCGGCGGCTTTTTCACATTTATCCTGCTTCCGCCAAATTACCCTGTTCAGCGTATTGAAAAACGGATACCGGAATTTTTACATAAAAACTGGAATCTTAATCCAAAAGAAGTACGGTTACCGATTCAACCACTTAAAAACGTTCATTTTGACCAACGATATATCAATAACGTCATAACACCAACGTCAAAAGACACTTACTATGCTTTATTCGGCGTTGCACTGCTCATAATTATTACCGCCTGTATCAATTTTATTAACCTGGCAACTGCGCAGGCTATTAAAAGAGCTAAAGAAGTTGGTGTCCGCAAAGTACTTGGTGCCCAAAGGTCACAGCTGATTAAACAGTTTTTGGGAGAAACCAGTGTGCTGGTATTAATTGCCTTAACACTCGGTGTAGGCATAGCGGCCTTGTTTTTGTCGGAGGCGGGCAACTGGTTAAATATTAAAATAGATGCAGGCCAATTAGCCGAGCCTGTTGTTATTGGGTGGATTGCCTGTTTAACGATACTTGTTATCTTAATTGCGGGTTTGTATCCTGCATTTGTTCAATCAGCTTTTCAGCCAGTTGATTCATTAAAAAACAAGACCGGAAGTTTTGTTCGCGGCTTTACTTTGCGGAAAGCATTGGTGGTTGCCCAATTTTCCATTTCACAAATTTTGATAGTAGGAACTCTTGTCGTCGCCCATCAGATGGATTTTTTCCAAAATCAAGACCTCGGGTTTAATAAAGATGCCGTTGTTTCAATTGACATCCCCGATGGCACTAAGCTAGAGGCGCTACGGCAACAATTGGCCGCCAACCCTGGTGTAAAGGACATCAGTTTTTCTTCCGGTGCGCCTTCTTACGCTAATAGTGCGACCAGCTTTTCAGCACCCGCTTACGGTATTGTAAAGGACGATGTAACCAATATTGTATTTGTAGATGAAAACTACATCGACATGTTTGGTTTGACCATGCTTGCCGGCCGGAAAATAAGTAAAACAGACATTAAGGATACTGCCCAAAATTTTGTTGTCAACGAAACGCTCATCCATAAATTAGGCATAATGGATCCCGCTAAAGCTATAGGGGTACACGTTATAATAAACGGCCGTTACGCTAATATAATGGGTGT
>DASXMZ010000431.1:0-13181 GCA_036495385.1 Mucilaginibacter sp.
ATGATCTACCTGGCGCGGTTGAAAGGTTTAAGCCGGGATGAAGCTACCAAACGATTAAAAGTGTGGTTTGCAAAACTGGGCATGGAGACGTGGTGGAAAATGAAGATAGAGGAACTTTCAAAAGGCATGCAGCAAAAGGCCCAGTTTGTGGCGACGGTACTTCATGAACCTGATCTTATTATATTAGATGAGCCTTTTACCGGTTTCGACCCGGTTAATGCAGAGATAATAAAAGACGAGATACTTGAATTGAACAAAAAGGGTGCTACCATACTGTTTTCGACCCACCGCATGGAATCGGTTGAGGAACTATGTGATGCTATTGCTCTGCTCGATAAGTCAAAAAAAATACTGGATGGTAAGATAAGGGATATTAAAAATACTTACCGCAATAATATTTATATTATTGAATATACCGGCGAAAAACTAAACTTTAACGGTGCCCATCCATTTGAGTTAATGGATGATATTGCAGGTGCTGATGGCGATCATACCATAAAAATAAAGCTAAAATCCGGTTCAACTTCTAACGAAGTGCTGCAATACCTTATCCCGAAAACGCATATTACCAGGCTGCAGGAAGTGATACCAAGCATGAACGAAATATTTATTGAGACTGTAAATAAGTAGCCCAAATAAATAATTACTTTATTGAAAACACTAATTTAAGCATTCAAGCCATGAACAAAATTTTACTCATTATACAGCGTGAGTACCTGACACGTGTAAGAAAGAGATCATTTCTTATAATGATATTCGTTGTGCCTTTACTGATCATAGCCATGGTGGCAATTTTAACTTTACTAGCCAAAAATAATGGCGAATTGAGCACCCCGCAGATCGTAGAAGTAATTGACGACAGCGGAGTATTTTCAGGGAAATTTCATGATATAAAAAACCTGAAATTTATACGCGTTGATGAATCGTTAACTAAGGTTAAACCATCTCTGAATAAAGATGATAATATTTTTGCAGTCCTGATATCGAAAGACTACAGCAAACCAGGCGCTGTTCAAATATATTCCAAAAAGAAGCCCGGTTTTGTGCTTACCGGCGAGATAGAAAAGCAGATGAACGACATTGCCATTGGCGATAATATGTTAAAGCATCACATCGATACTGCTTTGGTTCGTTCCATAAAAAGCAATATCTCGCTAAGTCCTATTGAAGTAACCGATACCGGCGATAAACAAACTAATGTGGGGGCTGCGGTCGGTGTCGGTATTGCATGTGCCATTTTAATATATATTTCGCTTTTTATTTATGGCGCACAGGTAATGAGGGGTGTTATTGAAGAAAAAACCAATCGTATTATTGAGGTGATCATATCCTCGGTTAAGCCATTCCAATTAATGCTTGGCAAAATAATCGGTGTTGGGCTTGTGGGGTTAACGCAGTTCGGCGCATGGATTGCACTGGTTATGGCAGCGAAAATTGCAGGCATTGCATTTTCACCGGCCCAGGGTGGAATAATAGGCGCTTTAGATGTTTTGCAGACTATACATTTCGGCTATGTCCTGATTTGTTTTTTATTTTATTTTCTTAGCGGATATCTCCTGTATAGCGCATTATTTGCGGCCGTGGGTTCAGCTGTCGACAGTGAAACGGAAACGCAGCAATTTATGTTCCCTATCACGCTGCCTTTGCTGTTTACTTATATACTGTCGGTCTCGGTGCTATTCCAGGCACCTGATAGTCCCCTGGCCGTTTGGCTTTCCATAATTCCGTTTACAGCGCCGGTTGCCATGATGGTGAGGTTGCCATTTGGAGTTCCGGGCTGGCAATTGGCGTTGTCAATGTCGTTAATGGTTATTGGCTTTTTATTTACCACTTATGTAGCATCAAAAATTTACCGCGTTGGTGTTTTGATGTACGGAAAAAAGGCGAGCTACAAAGAATTAGCAAAATGGTTCTTTTATAAAGAATAGGTTAGATTTCGGAATTCGGATTTTTGTCCCGATAGCTATCGGGATCGGATTTAAAATAATTCTATCATTAATGTTTAATTATAAAAACTTCGTGATCTTTGTGGGTTCCTCTTTGTGACCTTTGTGGTTAAATTCAACCACAAAGGTCACAAAGGAGGCACGGAGGACACAAAGGCCTCATTGTTTTGTTTTCAATCCAGCTTATGAGCAAAAATCTGGCAGCCGCTATAGATTTAGGCACAAACACTTTTCAATTTTTAATTGCCCGAGAAGATGAATCCGGATACCACGAAATTATCAGCATCCAGGAAACAGTTAAACTTGGCGAAGGTGGCATAAATAAGGGGCTGATACAACCGGCAGCTTTTGAACGCGGCATTAACGCGATGATTAAATTCCATGAATTAATATTAAAACATGACATTAAAAAAATCAGCGCCATCGCTACATCAGCACTAAGAAGTGCGACAAACGGACAGGATTTTATCGATGAGGTTAAAACCCGAACCGGTATCTCTATCGAAATTATAGATGGCGATAAAGAGGCAGCCTATATTTACAAAGGCGTAAAATCCGCAGGCTGTTTATCCCGAAAAGACAGCCTCATAATTGACATCGGTGGTGGAAGCGTTGAATTCATTATCGGAAATGTTGACGAAATAAAATGGAAACGAAGCTTCGAAATCGGCTGCGCCCGGCTGATGGATAGATTTCACCGAACAGACCCCATCCCACCTGAATCCATAACCGCACTAACACTTTACCTGCAAGATAGCCTGAAAGATCTATTTACTGCAACCGCTGGATTTTCAATTGAAAATATAACAGGTTCGTCAGGAGCATTTGAAACGTACGCCGAAATTATAGAATTTGGAAAAGGAAACCCCATCGACTTAAAAAAAACCAAACGTTATAGTTTTGATAAGGACGAGTTTCTGTCTTTAATTGAAAAGCTCGTTCTTTCATCGCACCAGCAGCGTTTGGCGATGGAAGGTATTATCCCGTTAAGGGTTGATATGATTGTGACAGCGGCACTGATAACGCGTTTTGTTATGCAAAACCTTGAAGTTTATAATGTAGTAATGACGACGAATTCGTTGAAAGAAGGTGTTTTGGCGGAGATGATGGGTTAATTGCCATCCTAATTTTAAAAGTAAATAAAAATTCTAAGCCATCCTTTGTATATTGCCTCCTTACATAATGCACTACATGAAATTTAAACTGATTGCCCTCGCCTTTCTTTTATTCGCAGCAATTTCCGTCCACGCTCAAAGAAGACACAGAGGAAACAATGCCAATGATACGATATCTTCCAATTATCAACCATCTGAATTGTTCTCCCCGTTGTTTTACAGTGAAAAAGGGAACGAGTTTCATTCGGCAAATGGTGATCCGGGTTCTAAATACTGGCAAAACCGGGTTGATTATCAAATAAAGGCCAATATAGATACCGTCACCAAAATATTAAGCGCTTCGGATAATATTACTTATACAAATAACAGCCCGGACGATTTGCAATTTTTGTGGCTGCAGCTTGATCAGAATACTTATAAAAAAAATGCACGCTCAAATTTCGCGACGGGCTTTGCGCCTGGCCCGAATCAACATACTGACGGATACCAGATCGAGTCAGTTTCGATCATCGAAAACGGAAAAGCGGAAAAAGCAAATTTTATAATTTCGGATACCCGTATGCAGATACGTTTAACAAAAGCAGTTAATAGTAAAGGCGGAAAGATAAACCTGCTGATTAAATACCATTATACTATTCCGGGCAATTTCGGCAACCGTACCGATTTTACTGACACCAAAAACGGAAAGATATATGAAATAGCACAGTGGTTTCCGCGCATGTGCGTGTATGATGATAGCCGCGGATGGGATACGCTGCCGTTTCTGGGTGCCGGTGAATTTTATTGCGAATATGGTGATATCGAGTACAGTGTAACTGTACCCTGGGATATGATTGTCGCCGGCTCAGGCGAACTCCTCAATCCAACTGAGGTATTAACCCCAAAACAAATCAGTCGGCTCAATACCGCCCGCAGCAGTGATAATACCATTATGATAAGAAGTGCTGAAGAAATAAACGATCTTGCTTCGCGTCCAGCCAACAAGGGTACATTAACGTGGCACTTTAAAATGTTAAACACCCGCGATGTTGCTTTTGGTGCATCAAAAGCCTATATATGGGATGCGGCACGGGTTAATTTACCCGGAGGCAAAAAATCGCTCGCTATGTCGGTTTACCCGGTTGAAAGCGCGGGAAATGACGCATGGGGAAGGGCCACTGAATACCTGAAGAAATCAATAGAGTATTTTTCTGAAAAATGGTTTGTTTATCCATACCCGGTTGCAGTAAACGAGGCAGGTATAGCGGGAGGCATGGAATATCCGGGAATAGTATTTGACGGCATTTTTGACAAGGGCAAAGAACTATTTTGGGTAACCGCACATGAAATAGGGCATAACTGGTTCCCGATGATTGTTGGCAGCGACGAGCGACGTTACGGTTGGATGGACGAAGGATTGAATACATTTATCGATGTATATGCGTCGGACGAAGTTAATAAAGGGGAATTTGCCCCCAAACGCGATGCTGAATATGCACCACACGGAGGTAACCCGGCAGATGAAATAGTGCCTGTAATAAACGATATCAATGCGCCAATAATTATGACGGCCGCCGATGCCATTCCTGAAAAGTATCGCCATGATATTGTTTATTTTAAACCAGCCTTTGGCCTGGTGCTATTACGGGAGCAGATTTTAGGAAAAGACCGCTTTGACTACGCTTTCAGAAATTATATACACAAATGGGCTTATAAACATCCGCAGCCCGATGATTTCTTCAGATCGATGGATAATGGCGCAGGCGAAGATTTGTCGTGGTTTTGGAAAGGATGGTTTTATAACAACTGGCCACTTGACCTGGCATTAGTGGATGCCCGGTACGTTAACGGCGACCCTAAAAAAGGGATTCAGGTTACCGTTGCCAACAAGGAGCAGATGGCTATGCCGTGTACCGTAGAAGTTAAATTAAAAAATGGAAGCAAACAGCGTGTAAGTCTGCCGGTTGAAACCTGGCTGCAAAACAAAGCGATTACTTTTACCATACCAACCACTACAGAAGCAGAAAGCGTAACGGTTGACCCCGACGCTGTTTTGCCGGATATGAACAGGAAGAATAATACCTTTATTTTGAAGTAGAGACGCAATACTTTGTGTCTCCTGCTATAAAGGTCATCTGTTAATCGATTAGACATCCGAAGTTTTAAAAACTTCGGATGTCTTCGTTACAGTTTCATCAATTCCCTGTACAATTTTTCGGTAGGTAACCCTACAACATTGGTATAGGAACCATTTATTCTTTCAATGCCGATAAGGCCAATCCGCTCCTGTATGCCATACGAGCCGGCTTTATCCAAAGGCTTGCATTTGTTTACATAACCCGTAATTTCTTCATCGGAAAGCTCGCTGAAATACACTTCCGAAACATCGTAAAAGCTATGATACTGATGTTTATAAAGCAAACAAACACCAGTAATTACCCGGTGCATCCTGCCCGACAGTGTTTGAAGCATTTCAATTGCGTGCTCTGAGGTTTCGGGCTTGCCAAGTATTTTGTCATCAACGCAAACAATTGTATCTGCCGTGAGCACCACCTCGTCAACAACACTTTCATCAAAAGCGCGGGCCTTTTTTTCGGCTATGTAAACTGCAATTTCTTCGGGCTTTAAATGATCAGGATAGGATTCATCAACATCTTTTAAAACAATGCGGAATTCAATATCCATCAGCTTTAAAAGTTCCTGCCTTCGGGGGGATTTGGACGCGAGGATTATTTTTAGTTCATGGTTCATGGTTGATAGTTCATAGATTTTTTTGTTTAAATACTCATGGGCTATGAACTATGAACCATTTCCCATGAACAATACGCTACCAGCTATAAGCGTCCTCGTTCATCCATTTACCTTGTACCTTCATCACTTTTTCAATTACATCCCTAACACAGCCTTTACCACCTGCATAAGGCGAAATATACAAACTTGCAGCTTTTACTTCCTCAACTGCATCCAGGGGACAAACGGGCAGGCCTACCACTTTCATTGCCTCCAGTTCAGGTATATCGTCGCCCATGTATAACACATTTTCGTGGATGATGCTTCTTTCCTCCAGGTATATTTTAATCTTTACTATTTTGGTATGGATGCCCATGTACACATCCTTTACACCCCAGCCGTTTAACCTGTAAAGCGCACTTTTTGACCGGCTTCCTGAAACTGCGCAAACATTATAGCCGCTTTTAACAGCCAGCTGTATAGCGTATCCATCCTTAATATTAAAGGCCCGGCTTTGCTCTCCGTTTTCGGTGACGTAAACAGTACCGTCGGTTAACACACCATCCACATCAAAAATGAACGTGGTAATATCTTTTAATTTATGTAGGAATGATTCCACAGGTTATTTTATCAGAGTTTCTAAGGAAATATTTTATAAATGTCTTTCCTATGTGCTACACGAACAAATTCAACTATATTATTTTCGACGAAGAGGCCAATCCTATAATCACCGATGCGTATTCTATATGCATGTGAATGTCCTTTAAGTTTTTTAATGTTTTTGATTTCAGACAGGACTGCAGCTCTTTCAACCTGTTCAATTATATCTGAAATGTCTTTTTTGATTGAAGTTTGATTGAGTTTATCCAAATCTTTCGAAAAACGTCCGGTGAACTCTGTAATCATCTCAAGAGTTGAGTTTTTTCATTACTTCCTCACGTGACACTTTCTCACTGCGGTCCACTTCTTTCATCATCACTAACAGCCCCATATCTTCTTTTTCCTCTTCAGTGATAATTTTCGAAGATATATTCATCCTGTTTAGAAGGTCTGTAATAAATTTAACCTCGTCTTCTGATTTTGGATTAATAACGATGCTTTCCATTTAACAAATTTAGCTAACTAATTTTATATTATTTTGAAAATTGAGGCAAATCATCGACTAACCGCTACTGTAAACTGCCAACTGCTACTGATTATCCCGCCATTCATAAACCCAGGCCGACTGGATTTGTTCCAAATGCCCTTCATTTGATTCTGCACGGGTACCTGCAAAATTTGGAAGAGAAAGCACCCATTCCAAAAGGTCAGTAAAACGGATACGGTATATTTTCGATTCATCAAAATCGTCACCAAACTTTTCATAAAGCTCAATGGCAATGTCTTCGTGATCTCTCCAGTGTATCGGCAGAGTAAATTTATCGTCTGTCATTTATATTTAATACTAAATATGTTAAATTAAGCATCGGCACAATTATTTCAATATCGGTGCAATCATTCACCAATCGGTGTAATCCCCTACAATCGGTGCAATCCCTATCAATGTCCTAAAAAGTTGGATTGATCCGGTAAAGTTATTTCGATATCTCCGTCGATAATAACACATTGGCAACCCAAACGTGAATTTATCCGCGGATTCACCGCTCTATCAATAAAATCCTCTTCTTTGTCCGAAATTTCCTGGATATTATCCATGCCCTTATTTATGTAAACCTGGCAGGTGCTGCATCCGCATACTCCGCCACAGTTGTGCTGCAGTTCAATGCCATTTTCCAGGCAAACGTCTAATACCGATTCACCTTCGGCTATGGGCAACTCAACAGATTCCAGTCCCTTTGCTTCAAAGTTGATCTTAACTTTAAAAATGTTCATTTCAGCAAAAGTAACAAAATTACTTGCGCCCGTACCTTGTATTATTTGTTTTTGATAATCGCCTGACTTAATAACAAGTATAAGTTCTTCAGTTCGGGTTCATCATTTAGCATTTCAACATGCGCGGTCATTGTTGTCTCGTCATTTCGGATTGCAGGCCCGGTTTGAACTTCGGCAGGCAAATGATCCTGCACTTTTTGGGCGGTCTCCAGAATTAAGGGGCGCAATAGTTCAAATTCCAGGTTGTGCTTCGCCAACAGTTCTCGTGCAACGTCATACAAATAGTTAGGAAAGTTGCAGGCAAAAACAGCAGCGAGGTGCAAAATCTTCCGTTGTCCGGAATCTGCACGATAAACGTTGTTGCTGATAGTTTGGGCAAGCTCCTCGAGCTGTTTGGTGATTTTTTCATCAGCACCTTCAATACAACGCGGAACTGTCAAAAAATCAACTTCTTTGTTTTTACTTAAGGTTTGCAACGGATAAAAAACTCCCGCATTGGGAGTAAACGCCGTTAAGGCAAACAAATCGGTTGCGCCGGATGTATGCACTACTAGCTTTTGGTATTTCGCGACGGTCTGCGCGATAGGTATGATAGCATCATCTTTAACAGAGATGATAAAAATATCAGTTTCGGGATTGATGCTATTCAAATCGTCAACCGGTTCCGCACCGACATGATAAGCCAATAGCGCCGCGTTTTGCATGTCGCGACTGTATACCTGAATTATGCGATGTCCGGCATTTTTAAACGCCGCCGCGAGATGTGTTGCTACGTTACCAGAGCCTATGATTGTTATAAGCATACTAGAGCAAACTTACGAAGTTTTGAAAACTTCGTAAGTTTAATGGCAGGAATTAAACCGTCTTCAATTCCTTATTTCTTCTAAAAATAGAAAGCAAAAACCCAACGATCATGGTCACCGTTCCCGCCCAAAGGAAATTGATATAAGGAAAATCAAGAGCGCGCATTACTATCCACGGCTTTTTGTCCTCCGGTTGCTGGTAAACGGTGATCTCCACTTTGTTTTTATCCGGAATAATCTTAGTAAGACGCAGCTTTAAACCGGCATCGTCAACCTTACGGGCAAAGTCGAAAGCGCTTTTGTTCCTTATCATATAAACAGGCTCAGCTTCATACGTTTTATCGTGCGATACTACTACCAGTTTCGCGCCAATCGCTATATCAGTAGCGGTAAGCGGAATGTTTTGTACCTGGGCTTCCTTATTCAACGATTTTAAAATAATATAACCCTCCCTGAAACGGATGGTGTCTCCCATTGAAACTTCATACGCTACAGGCGCATCATAATTCTTGTCATCATTTTCTTCGCCATGGGCGGCACCAGCCTGATCATCTCCAGGTTTTTCCTTTGCTATAGGCAGCGCTGTAATATGTGTGTACAAATCGTGGAACAAGAAATGTTTGGTATCCGGCGACGGAGAAGGTTCTGATCCTGCCTGTGGATTAGTCAATACATCTGGTTTTAGTAAAAATTCATCGGAAATTTTACCATCGGCATTATAACATTTATAATCAACTTTAAAATAATGGTTAGGTCCTGAAAGTGAGTCTCCTAAATACGTCACCATGTAGTCGCCCATTTTTACAGGTTCGTTCTTATAGATCATGACGTTTTCACGCGAGTCACCAGCGCCGCCGTTATTATTAAAACCTGCAATATTAATAGTACCCTTTTCATTTTTTGATACCACACCCCTGGTTCCCGCGGCAATTAACGCGCCAACAAGCATCAAAGCAAAACCAATGTGTGCCACTGCCGATCCGGCCAGCTTAAATTTGCCCTTTAAGGCATCAGCCAACACTTTTCCGTTTGCCAAAAGAGAATAGATGGAACCCAGCATTACCAGTGCAAACACAAATTGCAGTTTATATAAACCTGTTGCATATACAATAATCACAGTTATTATAGCTGCAAATGCCAGGTAAAGTAAAGTGGTGATAAAAAACCGGGTGATATCTGTCTTTTTATATTTTAAAAATTGAGTAAAACCGGTTAATATGGTAATTACCATCGCAAACGAAGCCTGTATAATATTGTAGTGCCCAACCAGGTCGGTTGGTGGAGCTACCTTAGTACCAAACGCCCGGTTCCAAACTGGGATGGACGTTACCAATATCAGGTGAAAGCACGATAGGCCCAAGAATATGGCGCCAACAAACATCCAAAATTCGCGCGAGTAAGTTTCCTCGTCCTTTTGAGCAATAGGTAATTCCTTCCATCGCGATACCAGGAAATAGATCGACACCGCTAAAAAAATAGCAATATATTCCAGCAGGTGCCAAAACATCCCATTGTCTACAAACGAATGTACGGAAGTATCGCCTAAAACTCCGCTCCTGGCAAGGAACGACGAATATAGCACCATGATAAAGCTTACCAATATTAAAATTGTAGCGGTTACGTAAGCATGACCCGTATTTTTAAAAACAATCATTACATGCAAACCGGCGACAAGCGTAAGCCACGGAAAAATCGAAGCGTTTTCAACCGGATCCCATGCCCAAAAGCCGCCGAAATTAAGTGACTCGTAAGCCCACAACGAACCCATAATTACGCCAGTGCCCAATATCATTGCGCCAAACAATGCATACGGGATTGCCTGGCTTACCCATTCTTTGTAACGCTTTTGCCAAAGTCCGGCTACAGCATATGCAAAAGGTACAACTACTGAGGCCAGCCCAAGAAACAACGTTGGCGGGTGAATCACCATCCAATAATTTTGTAGCAGTGGGTTCATTCCCTGCCCGTCTTTTATGAAGCTTAGATAGTCGGGCCGTGAAAATATCGGCGCTTCAATACCAGAATTTCTCAACAGCAAAAACGGCGAGCTTCCTACTCTCTGGCCAAAAAGTTCGATGCCCAAAATCATAGTTGCCAATATCGTCTGCGAAAGCCCAACAACGGTCATCACAGGTTTTTCCCACGATTTTGCTTTCCATATCAGTATATTTCCTAAAACGGCCTGCCAAAACGTCCAAAGCAAAAAGCCTCCCTCCTGCCCATTCCAGAAACCCGATATTATATAGTAAACTGGTAGTGACCTCGAGGTATAAGACCAGGCATAATGATATTCGAAATAATGATTGTATATGATGTAAAAAAGACAAACACCTACACCAAGGATAGAAATTGTATTTAAATAAAACCCCAGGCGGCCCATTCGCAGCCACGATTTATCGAGCTGATCGGTATTTGTTGTGGCAAAATAGTAACTTATAGTTGATAGCAGTGCTGCTCCGAAAGAAAGAATAACGAAAATCTGCCCAATATGCCCGGGTAACAGGTGTTCGCCCTGAAAAGCTTTATCCATTAAAATGATTTATATATTGGCCGATTTAGCCTTAGCCTCTGTGACTTCAATTTTATCCTGTGTATATTTAGAAGGGCATTTCATAAGGATTTTAGACGCATGAAATTCACTTCCAACCATTTGACCGGTAAGCACAATTTTCTCAGAGCGCTCAAAATCCTGTGGTTTTGTACCAATGAAAACAACTTTACATTCCTCTCCTTTGTTATCTTTTACAAAAAAAGAGAAATAGTTGGCATCTTTTGCGGCATCGTAGTACAACTCCTTTTGTTTGTCAAGGATACCAACAACATTCAATTGGCTTTCGGTTTTTTTGGCTTCATTAAATGTACTGTAACTGCTTGATTTTGACATTACAGCTATGATAACTGAAATTGCCACAGCTATCACGATCAAACCCAATATCGAACTTTTTTTCATCAGCTTTTATACTCCCTTATTCCGTTTGCAAAAATACAAAACGTAAAGTTAATATTGATTATTACAAGATTTTAATCTTATTTAGAATCATTATTAGGAAAAGGTGAAAGGTGAAAGCCCTTTCCTTCGGAAATGGTGCTATCTTAATAACGTAATTGAAGCGGCCTTAGTAATTTTTACGTTATTATAATCATCCAGGCCTTCAAATACCCAATAGTATGTTCCCGTTGCAAGTGCATGGCCGCCAAAATTCCCGTCCCAGCTTTCATTTGCTAATCGGGCTGTAAATACAAGCTGGCCATACCGGTCATAAATTCTAATACTGCCAAATGTTACAATGCCCGTTATAGTTACTGTAAAATTATCGTTTATACCATCGTTGTTGGGCGTAAAGGTGTTCGGCGCTATTATATCATAAGGTGGCGGCGGATGTATTACTACATTCACCGGCACTACAGTTGTACAGCCAACTTTGCTTGTAGCCTTGATGTAGTAAGTCCCTCCGTATTTAATAGCTGTATAATTCTCTATCGGAACAGTGGCGCTGGAGTCGGTATAATAACCATATGTTAGCCCCTTTTGAGGAATAAAAGTTTGCGATAAATCAATCCGCGTAGGGAAGTTAACCGGTGGAGGATTAGTGACAGTTATAACAGGATTTTTTAACACCACCTGCACAGGTGATATATTCATACACCCCTCGGCATTAATTCCCTGAATATAATATGTACCGGCAGTTGTAACCATATTTGGGTTATACAAATGACTGGTCGCTAACGAATCGTTAAAATAGCCAAATTTCATACCGGGGCTACTGCCAGCCGTTATCGACGCCGCTGTAAGGTCGACCCCTGTTTCGGGGCATCCGAATACCGTATCTGGAACAACTAAGTTAAAACCTTCATCTATTTTGTTAATAACCGTGAAAATTGTGTCAACACAACCCAATTCGGGGTAGGGTAAAATTTTTACTGCATAAGTGGTCAAATTTGGGGGCGCCGGCGATATGGTTAAACTCTGGCCGTAACCAAGTTGTTGAGATAAATCTGAGTTATACCAATAATACCCTGCAAAACCATTTGGAGCAAACAAAGTAATGGATTTTTGTCCCGCACAATAGGTATTTCCGCTTATTTCGGATCCGATATTTTCATTCAAATCAAGGTAGGCATAGCCAAAATGCTGACCTAAGGTACAATCATTTGTGGTAAATTCCAGGCGCATGGTTTTCCCGAGATAGCCACGCAAGTCTATCGTTGCCGTCGACCAATCTTTGTAATAAATAGATTCCCCCCTTGCACCCCTTGCCGTCGATAGTTTAAAGCCTGGCAAATCCGATGAAGCCACAAAGTTAAAAGAAGGGCAATCTATATATTTGCCATCTGTTACGTCATAAACCTGGGCCGTAAATTTTGGTTGCTGATAAGGTGCGTGAGCGGGGTTTTCTAATACAACCGCGTAGTCAAAAATAATGCTGTAGGCGCTGCCATTAGGCACCGTAAAAGTATAAGTAAGACGCTCAGCTTCCGAGTGTACCGAGTCATTGCCTAATCGTACGGAATAATTACTGCCGTTGGGGCAAAGAAGTGGGAAATTACCATAAGGATCGCGCCCTGCACCTGAGTTTTTATCGTATAAAACTTGCCTGTTAAAAGTGGGAGGAGAAGGTGTCACGTGAATAATTCCTGACATGTCAATATAACCTATATAACATTGCCAATGATTAAACGTGCCTTCTTCAAAACCAATATTCGGCGTATTGGTTTGGGCCAACGCCTTAAAGCTT
>DASXMZ010000432.1:0-6447 GCA_036495385.1 Mucilaginibacter sp.
AACCCAATAGCTATGATGCCCTACTGCAATGGTTTTAGCAGTGATATAACCAACAAGACAAACCAGCGATACCCTGACAGCATGCTTAAATGCTGATGAAGTAAAAGTGAAACTGCTGAAGAATATACTCGGTGAGTAGTCCTGGTTCGTCACAAACTTTGAATATTCCATATCAGCTCTATCGCCCATTAATGTTTCGGAAGATTTGGAATGGTAATAATTATAAATGCTGGTTATCCTGTCATTCAAATCCCGCAGGTTTATTAATATTTTTTTTAAGGCAAGGTTGCTTATGCCCTCGTCAAGTTCGGCTATTTCGTCAGTTTTTAGTTTTAATTGTTCCAGGCTTGTGTTAAAATAACGTTTTCGTTTACTGCGGGTATTCGTTAAAACCATGTAAGCTATGTTATCCACTTCATCGGCCATTCCAAATAGAATACCAGCAATTTCCGTCAGAATCCCCGTTTCTTTAAATTTTTCCCGTATGTGAGCGTAGTCATAATGGGTAGCCATTATTTTCTCGAACATATCAACCAGGTCGATAAAGGTTAGCACCAGTATCCGGCTGGCATTTGTTGATTCTTTTACCACGAGGCGGCTTTTGAAAAGTATTTCCCTTACCGCATCCTGGTGCTGGCTAACTTTTATTTGCTGAGAAACGAGCTTTCGGTAATTGTCATCAATATCTGTATCAGGCATATAGAAATCTGCCTTTATGCGCAAAAATTTTGCGATGTCACTAATGCTTTCTCCCAGCGTTTGCTGTGCTGCCCTATAGGGTCTTACCTCAAAAAACATTATGCTAAACACCATATACCAAACGCCGCCAGCTAAAATAATGGCGCTAAACCCTATCACATCGGCTGGCTTTACAGCCTTATCTATCATGAATATCATAACCAGCAAAGCCGAAGTACCTACCGATGCGGCCCGGTTGCCATATACGGTGAACATGGAGAACAGAAAAGAGAACGCCGTGATTTCTAACCCTAAAGTGTAAATATTGAGGCGGGCAAAGCCGGTTGTAACGGCCACAAAGAAAAGACACACGTTGCCGATGGCCATTGCGTTACGTTTGTAAGTCACCGGTCCAGGATTGTCGATAACACAAATACACAAAGCCCCAAGCGACAGCGTAAGGCCAAGGTCAAAATGATGAAATTGAGAAAGGATTATCGATGGTAGCAAAATGCCTATCGGAATACGTAAGCCATCAGAAAAATACTGGCTGTAAAAAAAGCTCTTGATTTCCCTGGTATTTATTTTCATTCTTATTGTTCGTTTTTCAGTAATGATAGTGATGTCAGAGCCGCTCAATTCATATTTCTGGTTACAAATTGTAGTTCGTAACGATTGCATATTTGATCTGAAAGCGCTCAAAATGGATATGCAAATTTACAAAAATTAAATCTTTTTGCCCAGTTTTTAATAAATATTGTAATAATAGCAGATAAATGTTATAAATTACTCACTATTTGCTAGATTTAGCCTTTGAAAATAGAATTTATAGGCTTTAAGATAAAAAATAAGCTGATTTTGCCTTAAAACTTGTAATTAAACCAATTTTTTAAACCTTTATATACTATTTATCTATATGTCTATAACATCAAAACTTAGTCAAAGAGAAACAGCTTTTAACAACGAAGTTGTAACCCGTTTTGAGTTATATAACAGCTTGTTTCAAACGTTGCCCTTTTACCAGGTAAAAGATACGGGGATTTTATTGCCTTTTTTTAGTTCTCATTGCGAAAAAGAAGCCACTACGCAAGTTTCGCCAACGGAAGTTATTGAATCTTTTTTCAAAAAATATGTTCCGGATATTGACCACCGCGAGCAAATTAACCGCATGTTCCGCTTTATACAATATATTGAGCGGCAGGTGGTTTTGTTCGACGCGATAGAAGATTCATCGTTTAATAAAATTGGCCGGGCCGACGACAGCGGTACCCTGCAAAGTTTATTACAGCATGCGTCAGTAAGCGACAATGTTAGAAACAACATTGGCAAAAAATTGGATGATTTTTCTTTAAGATTGGTGCTCACTGCTCATCCAACGCAATTTTATCCTGGAACTATTTTAGGCATAATGACGGATTTGATTGAAGCACTAAAAACAAATGATATTAATACCATTGATGTTTTATTGCAGCAATTAGGTAAAACGCCGTTTTTTAATAAAACTTCACCGACTCCGGTTGATGAGGCGGTGAGCCTGGCCTGGTTCCTCGAAAATATATTTTATCACGCATTAGCAGGTATCCAATCGAAACTTGAAGAAGAATTTGATTTAAACACCGATAGAAGCGCACAACTTTTAGAACTTGGATTTTGGCCCGGTGGTGACAGGGATGGTAATCCGAACGTAACTACAGAGACCACCAAAGCAGTGGCCAGCTTTTTAAGGCAAAGAGTATTCCGGTGCTACTACCGCGATTTCAGGAATCTGAAACGACGTATTACATTCAGGGGGGTTGAAAAGGCCATGTCCACGCTGGAAGATATTGTTTATAGGAATGCAAACAACATCGAAGACCCGGAGGACCTGCAAGCGCAACTGCTGGATATCCTGCAATCGATTAAGCAAACACTCATTACTGATCACGACAGTCTTTTTGTTGATCTGGTAGAAAACCTGATAAGAAAAGTGAGACTGTTTGGCTGTTATTTCGCCACTTTGGATATAAGGCAGGATAGCCGTGTATTAAGAAAGGTATTTAACTATTGCACCGGGCAAGATGAAATTGATAGTTGAATTCACGCCGATTACGAAAAATTTGCTGAAGACGATAAGCTTAAAAGCTTGAGTTTCAATGAAGCCGATTTCCATTGTCCCGAAGATGCGGATAGCATGACAAAAGATACGCTAAACACCATTCGCCTGATGAAACAAATTCAGTTTTCGAATGGTGAAAAGGGTTGCCAGCGTTTTATCATCAGCAACTGTCAGCAGGCCTCCGACATTCTGCAGTTGATTGACCTGTTTTTATGGAGCGGTTGGAAAAAGGATGAATTGAGTGTCGATTTTATGCCGTTGTTCGAGACGGTTAATGACCTTAAGGTATCAGCGCAGGTAATGGAAAGTTTGTACACGCATCCCTTTTATAAAGAACATTTGAAAAAAAGAGGAAACCTGCAAACCATAATGCTGGGTTTTTCTGACAGCACAAAAGATGGCGGCTATTTAATGGCTAACTGGTCTATTTATAAGGCGAAAGTTGAACTTACCAGCACAGCTCGCAAATACGGTATTCACCTGGCTTTCTTTGATGGCCGCGGCGGCCCGCCGGCACGCGGGGGTGGTAAAACGCATCGTTTTTATGCATCGATGGGAGAGGAGATTGCCAACGAACATATCCAGTTAACTATACAGGGACAAACAGTAAGTTCGCAATACGGATCGGTTGAAACTGCCAGGTTTAATATGGAGCAGCTGATAAACGCCGGTATTATATCGGCGCTGCACCCTAACCGCGACGATCTTTTGGACACAAAACACAAGGAACTAATTTCTGCAATGGCTGATGAAAGCTATAAACTGTTTATGGCGTTGCGCCATCATCCGTTGTTTATGGAATACCTGGAGAAATTCAGTCCGTTAAAGCTGTTATCTCATATTAATATCAGCAGTAGGCCAACTAAACGTAACTCTGATTCTGCATTAAAACTTGAAGATTTAAGAGCGATAAGCTTTGTAACATCGTGGAGTCAGTTAAAGCAAAACATACCAGGTTTTTACGGGGTAGGTACCGCGTTAAACAAAATGAAAGAGAATGGGCATTGGCAAGATGTTAAAGATCTGTATAAGTCGTCAGGTTTTTTTAAGACGATGATCGACAATTGTACTATGTCCATGTCCAAATCAGATTTCAGGGTTACCGCCTATTTGAAGAAAGATAAAAAATTTGGTCAGTTCTGGAAAATGCTGCTTGACGAGTTCGAACTTACCAGGGCTATGCTGCTCGAGCTTACCGGCAGTAGTGTGTTGATGGAAGAATATCCGGTTGAACGCCGTTCAATTGCTATACGCGAAAAGATCGTGCTGCCGTTGGTGATAATGCAGCATTACGCTTTGCAATGTCTGGATAACAGCAAAGACGAAGAATTGAGAAAAATTTATAATAAGCTGGTGATAAGAACAGTTTATGGCATTGTTAATGCGGGGAGGAATTTGGCGTAGACAAAGGACGGAGGTCGGAAGCCGGAAAGTAAATGCATCAAAATGGGCAGGATTAATCCTTGAAAACATTTCTAACTTTCATACCAAAAGCGTATTTTCATTCTTTCGGATTTTTCCGACTTTCCGGACTAAAAATA
This sequence comes from Mucilaginibacter sp., assembly GCA_036495385.1. Classification (GTDB taxonomy): domain Bacteria; phylum Bacteroidota; class Bacteroidia; order Sphingobacteriales; family Sphingobacteriaceae; genus Mucilaginibacter. The sequence goes on from DASXMZ010000432.1 coordinate 4,315, forward strand.
TAAACCTGTAATAAATACTTTGGTGATGAAAAACTTAATATGCCTGGTATTGGGTGTTGTCTCAATGCTCGTGGTGCAGGCCTGTCATGAAAAAAGGAATAAAAATTATAACCAGGAAACGCTAATTGACCAACAGGGGTTAAACTTTATAAAAGATGCTACCGAAGGCGGACTTGCTGAAGTAAAAGCTTCGGGAATGGCGATAACCAAGACCAGTAACCAGCGGGTTATAGCGTTCGCAAAAATAATGATCACTGATCATACGCAGGCCGGGGATGAGTTGAGGAAGATAGCAACTGATCAACGGGTTACTGAAAAGGATACAATAAGCGCTGATCATCAAAAAATGATCGGCGATCTGGCAAGCACATCAGGTCGTGCGTTTGATAAATCGTATTTGCAAATGATGGTAAATGATCACGAGAAGGCAATAACCTTATTTGCGGGTGCAACAACAAATAACGAAGAAGAAATTCAAAACTTTGCAAAAAAAATAATGCCGGTCATCCAGATGCATTTAGATTCGGCCAAAGCTATCCTTGCATCATTAAAATAAATTGAAAGCCTATTAATTTCATTTTCCTTATCGTTACTTTGCTATTCGCAATTAAATTTTGCGTTATTTAATTTTAATGAAAAAAAACTTTTTTATAGCCTTCGAAGGTATTGACGGAAGCGGGAAAAGCACGCAGGTAAAATTGTTAACCACCAGGCTCGAAGAGGCTGGGTTAAAAGTATATACCACTTTTGAACCTACCGACAGCCCCATGGGGAAAACTATCAGGGATATTTTCAACCACCGGATGGAAGCCGATGACCGCACCATTGCCGCACTTTTTGTTGCCGACCGGTTACATCATTTACTGAATAAAACTGACGGCATTTTAAAGAAACTGGAAGAAGGTTATACTGTAATAACCGATAGGTATTATTTATCGTCATTTGCTTACCAAAGCCAATTTGTAGATTTAAAGTGGGTTATGGGGGCTAATGCCTTAAGCGCCGAATTAAGAAGGCCGGATATGAATATATACATTGATATATTACCCGAATTGAGCATGGCGCGCCTAAATAGAGGCAGAGCGTCTGTTGAGATTTATGAGACTTTAGAAAATCTTCAAAATGTTAGGAATCGATATTTTGAAGTTATGGAGCTGCTGAAAGATGAGGAAAAGGTTTTTATTACCGACGGAAACCGTGAGCCTGAAGCTATTGCTCATGAAATATGGAACAAGATAAGGCATGAATTTGTAGAAACACCTGCAATGTAATTTGCCTCTTCCAGTGGCAAATCATCAATACCCTGTAGGGGTTACCTATTTGTAGATAAAAATAAAGCCTGTAAATTTTAAGGTTATTAAAATTTACAGGCTTTTATAAGACGAAATGTTTTGTCGGTATGTCTTTTATTTTACCGGCACGTAAATAGGTTCCATTATAGCTTTAACGGGCACAACACCGTAAAATTTATTGTCTATCCTTAAAGCGAAGAATCCATTGCCTATCAAAACTTCAACGCGAACTTTCCGGTTTATCATAATTGTATATTTTAGAAATTCAGTACAGTAGTTAAACGATATTAAATTGATATTGTTTTATCAAATATTGAAAATAATTATCATAGTTGCAAATTTTTTAATAGATTTTTATTAAATACCTGTTTTTGCGGATAAATCATTTAAACAAGGGTTAAAAAAGACATTTTCTCCAATTTTTATCCTCTTTTTTTATTCAAACAATAATAAAACCAGCATAATTGCCCGTTATTTCTGTTTTCTCAGCGTTTTTACATTATGTAGATTAACAAACGGAATATAATAAGTCTCCATTTTGGCATTTATATGGCAAAATGGAGACTTTAAGGTGTGAATTATCATTTATTGTTGATCAATTCGCCATGAATTGGCTGTGTCCCTGCAATGAAAAATCGAAATTGAATAAAATAAATGTTAACTCTTTTTTTTAAGATTTTTAGATTTAGTGATCACATACCCGCCAAATCAAAGAGCTCTTTATCCATTTGGGGCTTTAATTCGCATTTATTATCAAAATGCATGGTGGCTGTGTTGGTAGCATTAAATGCGTCCCAACGCGGCAAACTCTTCGCCGAAGGATTGCCAGTGCGGGCAAAGT
>DASXMZ010000433.1:0-8555 GCA_036495385.1 Mucilaginibacter sp.
TTGATGACTCGAGAGGCGTTGAAATTGAAGGGCAGCAATATGGATTTAGAACTATCATCATCGACGAATATCAACATGACTGGGTTGGCTCGGTGGTTAAACAGGCAGAAATCTTAGAAATCGGACAATAGCGAGCAAAAAAGCCCGATGAGTATTTAAACTTATCGGGCTTTTAAACATTATCAGTTACATGCGATTCGTTGAAAAATCACTTTGCGACCGAAGCTCTCCTACGCAACTTCAGCGGACTTTGTCCGCCGTAGCCCGCTTCGGCGGGCGAAGGCGGAGAGTTAGGGATTCGAACCCCAGGAACCTTTCACAGTTCAACAGTTTTCAAGACTGCCGCAATCGACCACTCTGCCAACTCTCCGGGCGCAAAAGTACAAAACCGGGCCGAATTGCCAAATTTGATGTTAACTTTTTTTTAATAAATTATAACTAATTGATTACTTGAGATATATAGAACAAAATCAAGAGACTTGAATCAAGAAACAGGAAATGGAGGAAAGAAATATGATTTTCTGGCTTCTTTTTTTTGCAATTATTGCTGCCTATTTTTTCATTTGATTTTCTCAAAATCAAAATTTCCCTTTATTTTTTTATTCAAATAAGTCCCTTTTGATGTATAGGCTTTCATTTCCTCGTACACTTTTTCGGGAACGTTTTTATAATCGTATACGTCACCGGAAACATAGATAATCCTTAACGTTGACGTATCAGCGTTATACTTCATTGCTGCAACAACTGATGATGGCATAACAAACATCCCTCCTTTCGCAACCGGTTTATGTTTTATATGTCCTTCGACTGGTTTCAGGATTCAAACATGCTCTTCGCTTTTTTTATTGTTTTTTCAAGATCAATCCCTTCACCTAAAACGCCTTTAAATAGATCACCTTCAACTTTCAAACGGTCAACCGAATTAAAAATGGTGAAGTCCCTCATCGTTAATCCAGGTTTAACCTCATCCCAATGCAGCGGCATGGATACGGTTGCCCCGGGCTTTGGCCTGAGTGAATACGGCCCGGCGATAGTCGCACCGGGGCGGTTTTGTAAAAAATCCAGGTACATTTTACCATGACGGCTTGCCACCATCCGTTCCAAACTGGTATAATCAGGAATTCGCTCATGTACCGCGTTCACTATAATACGGGCAAACATTTGCGATTGATCATAGCTGTATTTTGCCCCAAGCGGGATATAGATGTGCATACCTGTAGATCCTGACGTTTTGCAAAAACATGGCACATCAATAGTGTCCAACACCTTTTTTACTTCCAGAGCCGCTTCGATCACCTGGTCGAAGGTGTTTTTATCCGGGTCAAGATCAATTACACAATAATCGGGGTTATCCGGCGATTCCACTCTGCTGAACCAGGGGTTCATTTCAATACAACCTAAAGAAGCCATCCACAACAGCGTAGCTTCATCAGCCCCTACCAGGTATTCTTTATGATCGCCGTCGCCGGTGGTGTACGGAAACGTTTTCGCCCAGTCGGGCGCCTTGTCGGTTACATCTTTCTGATAAAAACTTTGTTCATGTATGCCACCGGGAAAGCGATTCAGCGACATCGGCCGGTCTTTTAAATAGGGCAAAATATATTCGGCAACCTGGTAATAATAATTAAACATATCGCGTTTGGTCACGTTATCCTCGGGCCAATATACTTTGCTCAAATGGGTAAATGTCAGCTCGTGCCCACAGATCTCCCGCACCTGGGTTTCATCTTTGGGATTCAATAATGTTTTTCTTTCCATATTTTTAGGTGGTGTTATGGCAGTGTTATGATCATCTGATCTGTCGTCGATGGTATCAACTACTTCAGTAGTATGGGCAGGAGTTTCACGAACTACATCCTCCGCTTTTTTATCAATCCGCATCCCCTGGAACGATGGGTGCCTGAACACACCCTCGGTTGTAACCTCTGCAAAGGTTATCTCACAAACCAGCTCAGGCTTCAACCATGTGGCTTTTGCCTTAGATGGATTGGGTCTGAACCGTGAAGGCTTGTTCACATCGGGTATCGTATCAAACGGACTTTTATCAGTAATTAGTGGCTTAAATTGGCTCATCATTTCTTTCTGATCTTTGTCCGAAAATCCCGTACCTACCTTGCCAACATATTGCAATGAGCCATTTTCATATACCGCCAGCAACAGTGAGCTGAACTGTTTTGACGTATCCTCATTTTTGGTATAGCCGGCTATAATTACTTCCTGTCGCTTATGTACTTTGATCTTTAACCATTCTTTTGAACGCAAACCGGGCGAGTAAATACTATTAGCTTTTTTTGCGATAATACCCTCAAGGCCCATTCTTTCAGCCGCATGAAAAAAGTCAACTCCACTGGCGTTAAACACCTTACTTACTCGTACAAGATCATCACCCGCCGGCAGAATCTCTTTTAGAACCGCATGTCGTTCAGTCAGGCTAAGATTCATGAGATTTTTCCCTTCGTGCCAGAGCAAATCAAAAACGTAATAAACCAGTTCGCCGTCGGCTTCGCTGCGCCAGTTTTGAAGACTGCCGAAGTTCGAAATGCCTTTTTCATTCAGCACTAATATCTCGCCATCCAAAACCACATTAATGTTCCATTTTTTCAGGATGTTATATATCGGGTAAAATTTATCATTAAAAGCTTTATTATTTCTCGACAGCAATTCAACTTCACCTTTATTAATGCAACCCAGCGCACGGTACCCATCCCACTTTACCTCATATACCCATTCCGGGTCATCGACCGGTTCATCAACAAGCGTGGCCAGCATAGGTTTAATACCGATAGGAAAGCTGGATTTCGGCGCCTTTTTTAATAGCGATTCAACATTAATTCCCTCATCTCCGATTGGTTCTTTATCCGCATCCGCTAAAGCTGTCATTGGTTCGATGGCTTTTTTTTTACCGGTTTCTTTTATTTTCTGCTCATGACCGTTTTCCCAAACCTTTTCGCTCGTTTTTGCCATGGTTTCTATCGTCTTGCCCGACAATACAGATTCGCCTTTTTTGGTAATGTCTTTTACAGAAGCATAGGCATCATTATGTTTAATCAGCAACCACGCATTTTCGCCCATCCCATGGGTTTTCACCAGGGCAAACTCGCCTTCCAGTTTTTTTCCATGAAGCTTTATTTTAACCGAGCCGGCTTTTAACTCTTTGACTAAATATTTCTCCTGCTCCTTTTTTCCTTCTATTTCTTCTATTGGCTCATAGGTACCCTCATCCCATACAATTACCGTTCCGCCACCATATTCACCTTGCGGGATAATGCCTTCAAAATTCCGATAGTCAAAGGGATGATCCTCTACCATCATAGCCAACCGCTTTACTTTTGGATCAGTTGACGGTCCTTTTGGAATGGCCCAACTTTTTAACACGCCGTCCATTTCCAGCCGGAAATCATAATGAAGGCGTGACGCATCATGTTTTTGAATAACAAACATCAATTGATCTTTATCCTTACTTTTTCCAGCCTTTGGTTCGGCAGTTTTGGTAAAGTCGCGCTTTGCAACATATTTTTCCAGGCTCATTAATTTATTTTTCTGTAAGTACTAATTGTCCTCAACCCCTACGCGGTGTTGTTATGTTCATATCATCTATAAATCACTTTATTATAAAAGAAATAATCAAAATAAAAGTTTTAATTACGATAAGGTTTGCTGTAAACTGGCCAACTAAACACGTTTGATTTTTCTATAAATCTATAAAAAACGTATTTTCGGTCAAATACTATTTATGGCCCACATCATTATAGCAAATCAAACCCTTGAAAGTGTGCAATGGTCGGATATGGCGTCGTGTCAATATTCAATCGACGGCGGCGTTGATATATGGAGAATAAATATCGGTGATAATTTAAAAGTGATTGAAAATTTACACTCGGTTTTAAGCGCCGACGAAATTACAAGGGCCAATCGTTTTTTTTATTCGAAAGACAAAAACAGGCACATCGTTGGTCATGGGGCTATAAGAATTATTTTAGGAAGATATTTAAATCAATCGCCATCTTCCATCGAATTTGAATATGAGGCAAATAAAAAACCTTTCATTGTTAATAAAATGGGCCTTCATTTTAACCTCTCGCATTCTGGCGACTGGGTACTGCTGGCTATTGCAAATTCGCCAATCGGCGTTGATGTCGAATTAATAAATCCGGGTTTTGAATATAAAGATGTAATGGAGGGATATTTTAGTCCCGTTGAGGTGAACTATATAAATAAGGGTAATTCGGCGGAGCGTTTTTATTTACTCTGGACCCGCAAGGAGGCGCAGATTAAAGGAACAGGAAAAGGCCTGGACGAAAACATCAAATTGATACCCGGTTTGGCCGGGACGCATAATATTGATCAAGACGTGATATCATCTGATGACGATTGGCTGATAAACAGCTTTAACCTCGATGAACAGCATGTCGCAAGCGTCGCAACTAATCCGTTGACACGGGAAATAAGATTTTGGGATGTGGATTTCCATTAACCGGATAAATTGAAATTATCTTTTAAATTAAGTTATCCACATAAAATCCTCTAAAAACAGGCCGCAGAGGCCAATAAGGGGCATTTGTTAAAATTATGTCGCCTTTTCAAATTCCAAAATCCGTAAACTTTTACGACATTCGAGCAGGCCGATTTCCACAATTGTGCATTATTGTTGTGAATAAGTTAATGATTTGATAACATGTTAATGCCCTTTCCCGGATTAAAAAAATGGGGCCTGTTAATTATTGCATGTGTGGTTTCGGACCTCTTTAACAACAATAAAATTAAACCAAGCTGTATTCAGAACAAAGGTTTTAACAGATGAACAACAAAATCAAATTTTTTTTTCTCTTATTATTTCTTTTATCAGCCGGTAAAATTTATGCACAGGAAACCATGTTTCATGATCTGTCTTATCCGTATCTTGAAAAACTGATTGCTGCGGCGAAACAAAACTACCCCCACATGAAGGTTATGGATCAGCAGATAAAAATTGCCAAAGGCACTTTTCATCAATCAAACTTTGGCTGGCTCGAAGCACTTAGCGCAGGCTATATCTATAATCCGCAGGGCTATCTTAATTATAATAACCCAACCCTCGACAGGGGATATCAATTGTTGGCGAGTGTAAATTTGGGGCAACTTTTTGAACGGCCATATACCATTCGTAATGCAAGAGAATCCGTGGTTGTTGCCGAACAACAGAAAGAAGAATACTCGTTAGCCCTGGAGGCCCAGGTTAAACGCGCGTACTTTGCCTACATTGAGGCACAAGCTGAATTGCGCAGCAGAGTTAACGCTGTTACCGATGCTACCAACGCTGTAAAGAATTTAAAACACAACTTTGAAAAAGGGGAAACCAGTTTTCAGGTTTATAACGAGGCTGTAACAGACCTTAACAATCAAAACGCATTCAGACTCCAAGCTGAATTGGCTGTGTTTACAGCCAAAACAAATATTGAAGAACTCATTGGGGACAAGTTGGAAAGTATAAAATAAATAATGGAAGTGCGATCTTTTTTTTCATTCTTAAACAAGTATAAATACATGCTGATTATCGTTCCGCTGGCAACGGTAATTACAGCGTATTTTATTCTCGAAAGCCTTCCTGACAAATATGTTTCCGCGACGCAAATTTCAACGGGGATTATTGATGCCTCAAGAAATCTTCCGGATAAAGATAACTCACACGCGCAGGTAGAGCGCGAGTTCAGTAATTTGATATCAATTATTAAACTTAAGAAACTAATAGACCAGGTTTCCTATCAATTAATAATTCATGACCTGAGCGACACTGCTCATTTTAGAGATATTAACCAGCATTTTAAAAAGTCGGACACTGCCGCCTTACACCATGCCTTGTTAGTTTATAACGACAAAATAAAAAATGGAGGAGTTTTATCTTCCAATAACAAAGAAGAAAAAGCCCTTATCGATTTGCTGACATCAATGAATTATGATGAACGTTCATTGAGAAAAGACCTGGAAATTTCAAGGGAAAGCGAAAGCGATTATATTACCATAAGTTTCACATCAGAGAATCCGCAATTATCAGCATTTGTTGTAAATACCCTTTGCAAGGATTTTATCGCCTATTACTCTGTCTTTGTTAAAAAGAGCCAACTAAATACAGCTGATTTTTTAACAAACTTATTGGTTGAAAAAAAGGATACGCTCGATAAAAAGCAACAAGAATATCAGGACTATAAAATCAAAAATGGAGTTGTAGACCCTGATGAGCAAGCGAAATCCATTTACGCACAAATAGCGACTTACAACGATAAGAAGAACCAGGCCATACGCGATCTTGCATCTTACGAAGGGGCTATCAAAAACATTGATGAACGGTTTAATCCCAAGGATCGCAAATATATCGAATCAACCATAAGCCAGTATAATCAATCAATAACCAACACCGAAGCGCAGTTGCGCGTACTTAACGACGAATATGTGCGCGCCGGATTTAATCCTAAATATAAACCTGCCCTCGATTCTTTGCAAAAACAACTTTCATCCCAAATCAATAACAGCTCTGATAAGTACATTACAAATCCCCTTGTTGCAAAGGACGACCTCGTCAGACAAAAAATGACCCTCGAAGTATCAAGGGACCTTGCTAAATACAGCGTTGAAGCAATAGATCACGCATTAGCTGATCTGGATGCGCAAAAAAACCAGTTATCAAAAATTGATGCTATCGTAAAAACCTACGAATTGGATATCAGCCTGGCACAACAGGCATATCTTGAGATTTTAAACAAATATAATCAAGCCAATCTTCAGTCAAATTTTTCAATTAACCTGATGCAGGTTGAGGCTGCAACATCAGACGAGGCTGTGCCATCAAACAAAGTACAACTTTCAGTCTTCTGCGGTGTGGCGAGTTTACTATTATGCCTGCTTATTGCCTTTATACATAACTTATATGACAATAAAATAAAAGAACCTGCCGATTTGATAGACAAAACTCACCTGCCTGTACTTGGATCTTTAAACATGATAGATAACCCAAGTCAGGACCTTACAATGCTTTGGGATGTTGAACAAAGGCACAAAATGAAACAATTTAAAGAATTGTTAAGATCTGTTCGCTTTGAAATTGACCAGGAATTGAAGGGAGAAAAGATTTTTGCCATAACAAGTCTTGGCGGAGGTGAGGGAAAAACACTTTTAGCTACAAGTTTGGCTTACGCTTATGCTGCCATAAATAAAAAAGTTTTGCTGATAGATGGCAACTTTGATAACCCGTCGGTCAGCCGATCTATATACCCCAAAGCATACGTTGAAGATTACTTCAGAAGTAGTTCTTATATTGAAAGGGAAAATAATGAGATCGTTGTTTTAGGTAACCGTGGAGATGATATTACATTATTGGAAATTAACGATGAGAAACATATTCAGAATGATTTAAATGATTTTAAACTGAGATATGATATTATCCTGATGGATTTGCCTCCGCTTGATTCTTTAAATAAATCAAAAGAGTGGATATTATTTGCCAATAAGGTTGTGGCAGTTTTCGAAGTAAATCATAGCCTTTCAAGGTCGCAAAAACAGGTTATCAATTATCTAAAAAAACTGAATACCAAATTCGCGGGCTGGGTATTGAACAAAGCTTAGTAAACTGGCGATTCTAAAAACCAAATTCACCAAGTTCGGCTACCGCTGTTTCACAAACATAAGTTGGCATTATTCCCGTGGCAATTATCCTTGTTTCAGCGTCCTGCGGCAGCGTATTGCCTGATAAAACAAGCACTGTATCCAGGCCAAATTTATTGCCGCCTAAAATATCGGTATGCAATGTATCCCCAACCATTACAATGTCCTTTTTATTGATTGGCCTGTATTCGCGTATCAGGTCGTAAGCAAACATAAACATCTGTGAATCGGGTTTGCCAAAACGGATAAATTGTTTGCCCACTATGTTTTCGATCATCGAAGCTATTCCCCCAATGGCAATGGATACATCATTTACCGAAAGCGGGTACGCGTGATCGGTATTCGCCACTATAACCGGGATAGGTCTTTTGCGCAATATATTAACCGTTTTGTTCAGATCATCACACCAGTTGAAACCCTCATCGTCTAAAAATATCATCGCGCTTACATTGTCAACATTGGTGCTGTTTATCTGGCTTACCGGCAGTGTATGCAACCCTGAAGTTTCAATATAATGAGCTGAGTTCTCCGTGCCAAGGTAAGCTACAATGCCATCTTTCACCTTAAGGTCCAGGTATTCTTTAGTTAACATTCCCGAAGAAACAATGCGATCAGGGGTTATTGCATGCAAGCCCATTCGGTTGAACCCATCCGCCAGTTGTGAAGGGCTTCGAGAAGCGTCATTGGTTACAATATAATATTCTTTTTTTTCTGATTCGAGGTAAGAAAAAGTAGTCTCAATACCCGGAACAAGGCCCTGGTAAGTTTTTATCACACCAAATGCATCAAAGAAAACAACATCGTAATGATCAATTATTGATTTAAAATTATCTACGCATTTCATGTGTTAGTTGTAATGGTTATAAGGGTTGTAAAGGTTGAAAGGATTATAAAAGTTAAAAAGAGTTCGGATAATTAAA
>DASXMZ010000434.1:0-14928 GCA_036495385.1 Mucilaginibacter sp.
TGAGACAATTTCAGACAGAGATCATATGAGGAAAATATTATTTTTTGCAATTGTAGTTTTATTCTCCCTTTCGTGCGGTAAAAGCGGCGATGCAGTACCCAACGTTGCCGTTAATTTCGAGCGCCCATTATTAGATCCGAGTTTAAGCGCGTTGAATGTCCCCGGAGGGGCCGTACTGATTAACGGATATGGTGTGGCGGGCTTAATACTTTATCATGAAGCCGACAACAGCTATGCAGCTTATGACCGCTGCAGCAGCTACATGCCTCAAAATCATTGTGCTGTAACGCTTGATGCCGGAAATTTTACTGTTACCGATCCCTGCAGCGGTTCAAAATTCGCCCTTTTTGATGGTTCGCCGGTAAAAGGCCCCGCAACCAAATCGCTTAAAATGTACAACGTAAATGTGAGCAATTATGAGATCTATGTTTCCAATTAAAAGTGAAGATTAGCGGAGCCATAGTATAAGTTTGAGTAATTTTGAAGATATTTGCATCCTATTGATACATGGAAGCCGATAAAATAAAAGACAGCATTAAACGGGCCGCACAGGATTTGTTCCGCAAATTCGGTTACCATAAAACCAGCGTTAACGAAATTGCCAAAAAAGCCAAAATAGCAAAAGCCACCATTTATAAATATTTTGACAGTAAAGAAGATGTTTTACACTCTTTACTGATGGACTATATAAAGGTTAGCGTTCACGACCTGATACATGCTAACACCCCGGAGATGGACGAGGAAGCCCATTTAAATATCCTAATCATGAAAACCTGCCGCTTATCGTACACGGTATGCAATGAGTTTATTGGTTGGGATTTTATCAGGGAATCGGCAAACTCACAGGCTTTTCTTAAAAACCTCTCCAACGAACTGGAAGACATGCTGGTTACAGCTTTCTCCCAGTTAAGCGGGATCCGCACACATGAAACCTACCAACAACGCCTCCGCTTTTTAATAAAATGCAGCAAGGATATTGTATTTAGCTTTGCCTTCACGTCTGTAAGTGATTCAGATGTGCGTAAAAATTTTGTCTCTTTCCAAAAAGAAATTTTGCCTTATTTGGTGAAGGCGGCGATTACTATTTGATCTTTTTATTTCGGAAGTCGGATGTTCGATTTCGGATTTAAGAACGCATTTATTTTTATTTTTTGACAGGTTGTCTCCTTAATAAATTGCCTAGAAGTGCTCCTACTGCCCCAGCAACAGCGCCCAAAAAGCTGAAAAGTATATCGAAAAGAATGAAATGAAAAACAACGCTTACGTCAGTTTTACCCTTGTAGCCAATAAAAATATATAACAGAAATAAAATATAGCCAAATATCGCCCCGTTAATTAGGCTGTCGCGACGATTTTTGCTGGTAAGGCCTATTATCAGAGCAGCAATTGCCCAGGGAATTACATTATACCAGCCCACAAAAAAATAACAGGAGATAATGCCTAAAATTATAGCTGTTGCCACTATAACCAATCTTTTTACACCAGTTTTCATTTTTATTTAGAATTATGCGATTTATTGTTGTTTAAATTTTGGAAATCAAATTTATAATTATTTACTTTGAAAACCAAAGTACTTTAAATGAAAGAAGAAGAAATCCAGGACGAGCTGGTTTCCATACGTAAACTGATGGAGCGCTCCTCAAAGTTTATATCATTAAGCGGTTTATCAGGTATATTGGCTGGGGTTTATGCGTTGATAGGGGCCGGTTTTGCATATTACGTTTTATATTATAAACCCAAAAACGAGTTTGACCGCATTTTGGAAAAAGACCCCGAACATGCCAATTCCTATGGGAGTTTATGGGTTAATTACTCCCCTCAATTTTTAATTTCCTGTATTGCCGTTGCCTTGCTTGTGTTAATTGCATCGCTTGTAACAGGCTATATTCTAACCAGTCGAAAAGCTAAAAAGAATGGCCAACCAATTTGGGGTAAAACAAGCCAGGTGATGTTATTTCATTTAGCAACTCCATTAGCCACCGGCGGCATATTAATATTAATTTTTAGTAGCCGAGGATATTTTGAAATTATAGCACCTTTGATGCTAATTTTTTACGGCTTAGCGTTGATAAGTGCAGGTAACTTCACTTTTAACTATATAAAATATCTGGGAATATGCGAAATAGTGCTTGGCCTCATTGCTGCTTGCTTACCCGGTTATGGATTGTTATTTTGGGCGATTGGTTTTGGTTTGCTTCATATTATCTATGGCAGCATGGTATACTTTAAATACGACCGGTGAAAGTTCCCTTCGAAAAACTTGATAAAGCGTTTGAGAACCGTTTAAGGTTACAAATTATGAGTGTGCTTATGGTAAACGACCGGTATGACTTTAATTCGCTTAAAGAATTACTGGACACTACCGATGGTAACCTGGCCTCGCATTTAAAAGGATTGGAGAAAGAAGAGTATATAGTGGTACATAAAGCATTCCTCGGGCGCAAGCCTAATACCAATTATGAAGCAACCGAAAAAGGAAAAATAGCTTTTAAACAACACCTTGATGCATTGGAAAAACTAATAAAACAACAAAAAACTAATAATTGATCATTTAAAAACTAAGAAAATGAAAAATCAAAATTTTATGCTTTTGCTCAAGTATGCAGCCCTTACCGGCAACGTACTCTTCGTTTTGTGGGTATCGTTTAATGCCATAGATGAAGGATTTAAAGGCACACTCCCCGAAAAATTTTCGTACGTCGGATTAATGGGACTTTTGGCGGTAAATAGTTTTCTTATACTCACTAAAGCACCCGTGCAGCAATTAAAAAATTAATAAATCTAAACCTTATTTTTTTATCTATTTACTTTTAATTTCAAAGTACTTTTAACAAAGTCAAACTATGAAAACAAGCAATTATTGGATCGGTCATTTTAAGGCAAATGCTCTTCAAAAAAGAATTAACTGGAACACTCCTGTTTCGATTAATCGGGATGAAGTTGCAGTAATTCTACCATCATTACAAGCCTGGCAATTGGGTGAAACATCCGAAGGGAAACATCTAATTGCCGCATCCACTAAATATGCGCTTAAAATTTCCGATCTCTTATATATCGATGCTGTTAAACTTTTTATAAAGGAAGAGCAAAAGCATGGTAATAGCTTAGGTAGATACCTCGATAAAATTGGCGAGCCAAAAATCAAAAAAAACTGGGGTGATACACTATTCAGAAAGATCAGATATTTTAACACAAGCATGGAAATCTGGACACTTGCTGTTATCGTAGTGGAAAGTACAGCGCAAATCTTTTACCAGGCGCTTAAAGATGCGACAAACTGTAAATTACTTAAAGCGATATGCACCGATATCTTAATTGATGAAGCTTATCATATCACTTTTCAAACTGAGCGGCTCGCTATAATATATGATGGTAAAAGCGCCTTCTCAAAAAATTGGAGAAGGGTTGTTTATAAATGTTTTTTTTATGGTACATCATGCCTGGTGTGGTTTGCACACAAACAATTATTTAAAGCCGGCGGGAATTCGTTTGAATCCTATCTAAGGAAAATGAAATACAAATATTTTAAAACGATTAAACAAATTACCAATACACAGATAAACCATGAACATATTGAAATTGGTTTCAAATATGAATATTGAAGATCGAGTGGCTTCTAAACAATGGTGGTCATCAAAGAGACTAAAATATAATACTGGGTTATATCTTGCATGCTTCATCGCGTTCTTGCTTTCTTGTGTCTTCGATGGAATTATGGCGCCACCCAGTGAGGGATTTAATGAAATCGATATGATTTCGATATGGTTTGTGCTTCTGGTAATGATGTGTGTGGCTAACTGTTTTTATTCGGCGGCCTGGATAATTGACACTACATTTAATAAGAATAATAGCCAGCTATTTAGAGAAAGGTTATTTTCTTTAGGATACTGGTTTTCATTTGCTTTGCCAATCTTACCGATACTTTATAGTATGGTATTGTTTCTCGTTAGTTGAAGGTAAAGAGTCAAAAAATTTATTAAATAAAACACAATACCAATTTGGTTTTTGGTATAATAATTGTTTTATTTGTAATAATAAAAGCATTTATCATGAGTAGGGAATTAAAAGAGTTTTCAGATTTGATTGATGAACAGTTTGATATTGCGGAAATTGAAGAAGAAGGTTTTTGGGAGTCTATATTAAACATGTTCATTTAATACCGATTATTTACTAAAGCCTGTTGTTTGTGTCGTCGCAAACAAACAGTATCATTTTGTCCACCTGAAAGCAGTCGCCAGTGAGGACACAGGCTCGGGGGTGGGGCTGATAACTCTGTGTGGATTCAGTCTTAGAGTCGAATACTGAACATTCCAACTTTACAACATTCCAACCTTACAACATTCCAACCCTACAACGACTACAACAATTCCAACCTTCCAACCTTCCAACCTTACAACTTTCAAACATTTTAAATAATACCGTTACCTTTGCGGCCTGATGAATCAAGTTGCTAAGAAAAGATTTTTTGAAGACGTTTCCATTATTGACATCGCCGAAGAAGGTAAAGGTGTAGGTAAGGCCGATGATTTTGTGCTTTTTGTGGATAAGGCGGTGCCAGGAGATATAGCTGATATACAAGTTTACCGCAGCAAAAAGAACTTTGGCGAAGGTAAAATAGTGGAACTAAAAACACCATCCGAATATCGTACCCAACCTTTCTGCGAACACTTTGGCACTTGCGGCGGCTGTAAGTGGCAGCACATGACCTATGCCGCCCAGTTAAAATTTAAACAAAAATCGGTCGCCGATGCTTTAACGCGGATCGCCAAAATTGATATTGAAGGGATGTTGCCGATAGTACCCTCGCCATCAGATAAATATTATCGGAATAAACTGGAGTACACCTTCTCCAACAAGCGCTGGCTGTATGACGGCGAAAACCGTACCGATGAAGAACTGAACATGAATGCACTTGGGTTTCATATCCCCGGTCGTTTTGATAAGATATTGGATATTAACCATTGCTGGCTACAGGCAGAACCATCAAACACATTAAGAAACAGCATTCGTGAGTTTGTTATAAAAAACGGTTACAGCTTTTATGATCTGAAAGCCCACAGCGGAGCATTGCGTAATCTTATTGTGCGTACTTCATCAACCGGCGAAACGATGGTGATCGTAGTTTTCGCTTACGCTGATGAGGAAGAAGTAAATAAACTGATGGGATTTATTGACCAGCAATTTCCCGGAATTACTTCCCTGCTTTACATCATCAATCAAAAAAAGAACGATACTATATTTGATCAGGATGTTCTGGTTTATAAAGGCGCAGAATTTATTTATGAGGAGATGCCTGCCAGCCCGACAGGCGGGAATAGCATTCGGTTCCGCATCGGACCAAAATCCTTTTATCAAACCAATTCTATCCAGGCGCTGCATCTTTATGAAATAGCCCGCGACTTTGCAGATTTTAAGGGCAATGAACTGGTTTACGACTTGTACACCGGTGCCGGCACAATAGCCAATTTTATCGCTGGTAAGGTGAAAGAAGTTGTGGGTATTGAATATGTCCCGACGGCTATCGAGGATGCTAAAATCAACTCTGCCATTAATAATATCACCAATACAAAATTTTACGCCGGTGATATGAAAGATGTATTGGCCGCTGATTTTGTTGCCGAACATGGCAAACCGGATGTGATTATTACCGATCCGCCCCGGGCTGGCATGCACCCTGATGTGGTTAACCGACTGATGGAAATTGAAGCTGAAAAAATCGTGTACGTAAGCTGTAACGCCGCCACACAAGCCCGCGATTTGCTGGTACTGAAAGACAAATATAATACAATAAAAATTCAGCCTGTTGATATGTTCCCGCATACACAGCATGTGGAGAATGTGGTATTGCTGGTGCTGAGAAGTTCATAGTTGATGGGTCATAGTTCATAGCCGAGAAATATGAACAGACTAATCAGTGCAATCAAAATAATCATTAAAAATCTGTGATTCAGATATGGAACCGGAAGAACTGCTAAACGAAGAAAAAAATAGCGAAGGAAATAAAAAAGAAAGTCCGCTGGTAAGCCTGGAGCCGGATTTGAAATTATTTAACGAATCCATCCGGGAGGTCGCTATTGAAATTATGGTGGAAGGTTTATCAAGCTATCCAATTTTTATAGCGCATCAGCACGACTTAAAATTAGGAGAATTAATATTGGACCGTCATGACCTGCACACGGAATGGAGCATTCACGCCTCCACCCTTGAGGAATTTGTAGAACGCGGCGTTATAAAAGAGGTATTAAAAGAGCGGTTTATTAAATCGTACAAAAACCCTCACGATTTTATGTGCGTTTTTGTTGTGGTACCTGAAGGGGCTAATTTTATTTATTATCCTTATACAAAGGAGTAGTTTGTTGAAAGGTTGGAAAGTTGTAAGGTTGAAAGGTTAATTTTATCTTTACAGTAAGTAATTTGTTGAAAGGTTGAAAAGTTGTAAGGTTGTAAGGTTAGTTCTATCTTTACAGACGTAAGAATACAGAGTAACATTCCAACTTTTCAACCTTACAACTTTCCAACAAAAAAACATGTCAGAGAAACACTTCCTTATATTAAACCAGCAGCAAATTCAACAAAAGATAGACCGTATGGCCTACCAGATACTGGAAGACAATTTTGACGAAGAGGAAATATTGATTGCCGGTATTTTGCCTAGCGGCGATAAAATTGCAAGACGTTTAAAGGTTATCCTGGATGAAATTGCGCCTTTTAAAAGTAAGTTAATCGGCATTGAGCTTGATAAACAGAGCACCAAATTAAAAGCCAAAATTGATTTCGAAATAGAGGACTGCTACAATAAGGTGATTATTTTAGTTGATGATGTACTCAACAGCGGCAAAGCTATGGCTTATGGTTTTGGCGTTTTTCTTGACGTCCCGTTAAAAAAACTACGTACCGCTGTATTGGTCGACCGTAACCACAAAAAATTCCCAATGACTACCGATTATGCCGGCCTCGCATTATCAACCGTACTAAAAGAGCATGTGGACGTTGTTTTGGATGAAGAAGGTGAAGAGGATGCTGTTTATTTGAGGTAGAATTGTTGACAGCTATTTGCTCAATAGTTGCTCTACTTTTTCCGCCGTCAAATTCAACCCATCGGCAATGATCATAGCCTGCTTGTAAAACTTATCGCGTTCAAGCAACTTTCCTTCAATAAAAGCAACCAGTTCTTTGCCATTTGCTCCTTGTAGCACTGGCCGTTTATGCTTTTCATTTTCCAGTCGAGCAGCTAACGCTTTTGGAGGTAAATTAATATAGATGGTTTTGCCATGGGCATTCATCCATTGTATATTATCAAAAAAACAAGGCAAGCCACCACCGGTTGAGATAACCGCATGTTCAGGGTACTTTATCTGCTTCAAAACGTCAGATTCCAGCTCCCTGAAAGAATCCTCACCAAAGCTGGAAAAATATTCGGCTATGCTCATGCCAACTTGTGCTTCCAGTATATGGTCGAGATCCATAAATTCATACCCCAGCCTTGATGCCAGTTTACGGCCCAACGTAGTTTTCCCGCATCCCATAAAACCGACTAAAAAGATCAAACCAAATCCGGATGTATTATTTTTTTCAGATACTTTATTTTCGCTATCAGACATTTTAAACGACTCTCCAACTATGAACTATGAACCATCAACTATGAACTTACGACAATTTCACCCTCGGGTCAACCCAAACGTAAATCAAATCAACCAGGATATTAATCACCACAAAAATAAAGGCAATAAACAGGATTGACCCCATCACCACCGGGAAATCCGACATTTCCAATGCGTCTACTGTTGTTTTACCCAAACCGTTATAGCCAAAAACGTACTCTACAAAAAATGATCCTGCCAGCAATGAAGCAAACCAGTTTGCAATAGCGGTAATAACAGGGTTCATCGCATTTTTTAAAGCGTGGCGATAAATAATGGCGTTATTGCTTAAACCTTTGGCCTTCGCTGTGCGAATATAATCCTGGCCCAATACGTCAAGCATTGCATTGCGCGTAAGTTGGACAATAATTGCCAGCGGTCGCAACCCAAGGGTAACCATTGGCAATATTAAATTTTTCCAGGTGATCACCTCGCCTCTGAAGGGATCATAAGTGGTCAAGCTACCCGACATATTCAAACCTGTGTATTTGCTTAGTTCAAAGCCGAATATCCAGGCTATGATAATTCCTGCAAAAAAAGATGGGGCTGATACTCCTAAAGTTGAAAAACCAATTGCCAATTTATCTATCCATGTATTTTGGTTCACCGCGCTGATCACCCCTAAAAACACGCCAATAATAATGGCAAAGATCATAGCTGTTGTTGCAAGCACTAAAGTATTAGGTATTACTTCCAGCAACAATGCAGCTACTTCTTTATGCGTTTGATAAGAGCGTCGCAGGTATGGCCATTTCAAGGCAAGCACCCTATTTGCCGAAACCGGGAACAGCCTCAGGTAATGATAACGCCGCTGTTCTTCATCGTTGTTAACATGTATACTTATGGGTGACAGGTCATTAATATAATAAGCAAATTGAACGGGTACAGGCTTATCGAGGCCAAACTCTTTTCGTATGGCCTGCAACGATTGTACGTCAGCACGCTGGCCCTGCGTCATTCGGGCAGGATCAACGGGTAAAATATTGAAAAGAAAAAACACCACCACCACAACGCCAAGCATTACTGCCAGCCCATAAAATAGCTTGCGGATGAGGTAGCTGATCATATTTTATTGTCGGAAATATTTTTTTACCAATTCATCACAATTAGGAATTGAATGGTAATGCCATTTATTGATGATCGTTCCGCCTTTAAGCAATAATATTCCCGGGTTTGATCTGACTATCGTCTTTAATGGCACGCCGTCGGCGTAAAATATTTCGCTCACAAAATTATGCGCTTTAGTGAAAGCTTCTGCATCTTTTGCTGATGCGGAAGTGAGCAGCACCGTACGGGTATTATAGTTTTGCCTCAGATTTATTGCCAGTGCGTTTAACCGGTTAATTGCCTCTCCGTCTGTTTCCCGAAGATCATAAGCAACAATAATCAGGTTATAAAATGGGTTCGATAATAATTCCTTTGTATAATCATTGCCCTGCGCATCCTGTATTGCCAGGTCCCTGATCTTTGGTGTAAATCCAACTTTGACCAGCCGACTTTCCGGATCGCCCACAACCTCCCAGTTGTTGTCCTTCCAGATATTACTTTTCATATAATCGGTATTGGTCATCACCTTGGTGCTACCGTCTTTTTTATTTTTAAGATGATAGGTTAATTCGAACTGATCCGGTTGGGCACCGGGAGGAGTCTTCATTTCATCCAAAATATTTGCCCCTATTTTATATGGCAAAAAGTCTATCACCGGCAAAAAGTTATAGGTATAAAGTCCAAAGCCTATTGATATAACTGCAGCCGCCATCAGCAGCTTATCACCAGTTTTAGCCGCATAAAGTGGCTGTATTTTTTTCCGATTAATAAATATGATCAGCACCAATACCAACAACACCAAATCTTTACTGAACGACTGCCATGGGGTTAAAGGGATTGCATCGCCAAAACAGCCGCAAGTTTGTACCACTTTAAAATAGGCAGAATAAAACGTTAAAAAGGCAAAGAAAATAATAAGCAGCAACAGGCCCCAGGCCACCGACACCGCCCGCACACCTATTAAAATTGCAAAACCCAGTATCATTTCAAGTGCGCACAATAAAATAGCAATACTCAATGCAAAGCCATTTAAAAATGTAATGTGAAATACTTCGAAATATTCTTCCAGTTTATACGAAAAGCCAAGAGGGTCATTTATTTTTATTAAACCCGAGAAAATAAAAAGCAGTCCTACAAGTATCCTGGCTGCCCATACCCACTGTACGGTGGATTTATCGTTATATTTTTTTTCCATTGTTGCTGAAAGGTTGTAACGTTGTAATGTTGAAATGTTGTAAAGTTATTTTTATAATAAAACTTGCGAAGTTTTGAGTCCCGTTGGACCTCTTCACTAATTCTAACGTTACAACTTTCAAACCTTTCAACATTACAACAAAACCGTGGCTAAAGATACGTTTTTTAAGAAAAAGGCAACCTTAAATGCCGGAGGCAGGCTGATTGATTTAAACAGCCCGAAAGTAATGGGCATTATCAACCTTACTCCAGATTCCTTTTACGAGGGCAGCAGGAAACAAAGTATCGACCAAGCTTTGAACCAGGCGGAAAAAATGCTTGCTGAAGGCGCGGCATTTTTAGATCTTGGTGCTTACTCGTCACGTCCGGGTGCTGAAGATATTTCTTTGCAGGAAGAAACCGACAGGCTGTTGCCCGTAGTTGAAGCTATTATTAAACGTTTTCCGGATGCAATATTGTCTATCGATACTTTCCGTTCGCAAGTGGCCGAGTCGGCTATAAAAGCTGGAGCCCAAATCATCAATGATATTTCGGGCGGCCAGTTGGATGAAAATATGTTTGCAACAGTAGCAAGACTCCAGGTCCCCTATATTTTAATGCACATGAAAGGGAACCCAAGGACCATGAATCAGCAAGCCCTCTATGAAAATGTTTTTGCTGAAGTGTATGATTATTTTGTCGACCGCTATCATCAATTAAAACAACTTGGCGCACATGACGTGATTATAGATCCCGGCTTTGGTTTTGCAAAGAAACGGGAACAAAGCTATGCCCTGATGAACAGACTGCAGGATTTTAATATGCTTCAATTACCGATACTGGCCGGTGTGTCGCGCAAAACAATGATCTATGGATTACTAGGTATAACCGCTGATGAAGCTCTAAACGGCACAACTGCTCTGAACACCATCGCCCTCACCAAAGGCGCGAATATATTACGGGTGCACGATGTAAAAGAAGCAGTGGAGGCGATGAAAATTTGGGAAATGTGCCGATAGAATCGAGGTGTATTTACCAATATTAAAACTTGGTCTTATTTAGTATCTTTGATTATGCGGATATATCTTGACAATTGCTGCCTTAACCGCCCTTTTGACGATCAATCAAGTATCCGGGTTAAGTTAGAGACAGACGCAAAGTTATATGTGCAGTTAATGATAAGAACTTGTAAGATAGAATTAGCATGGTCGTACATTCTTGATTTTGAGAATGAAGCCAATCCTTTTTTTGAAAGAAAATACACGATTGAAAAATGGAAGACTCTTTCCAAGGTAGATGTTCATGAAAATAGTGCTATTTTATCGATGGCGACTAAGTTAGGGAAACAAGGCCTTAAAGCTAAGGATGCATTACATATATCTTGTGCGATAGAAATGCATTGCGAATTTTTTTTAACTACTGATGATCTTATTCAGAAAAGAATGCTTACTAATGAGATGATTAGGGTATTTAATCCGATTGAATTTATAAAAGTGATTGAAAATATATGACAACAATGACTGACACTGAAGTAAAACAAAAAGGACTAGGCGCATTACTTGACGCTTTGGGCGAAGTAGATGCCGAACGTTTTATCACTTTACTTAACAGGGATCCTTTTGATTACACGGTTTGGCAAAGAAATATTTTTGAAAATATGGATATTAACCAGATCAGTTCCAAAGCAATGTCTCTCAAACAGAAAAAATCATAAGCATTAAACTCTTTAAGAGTTCCGATGAGCTGCTTGTGACCGTTTCTTTTCGTAACATTTCATTTTTGATATAGGGATGCCAAAAGCCTTGCTTACAAAATTCATATCCTTATCGTTAAGGTATGGAATAGATTTAATAGCATCTTTCATACCTTTTTCTCCATAAAGATTAAGGGCCGCCCACCAATCATTTGGCCAGCCTCTTTCAATTACTCTTTGTACAACAATATCCCTCATTTGCTGAAAATCAAAATCTGAGAGATTATATTCCCACAAAAGAGTTGGATTTATTTGGGCATCCGGATGCTCTTTGTAATCCTCCAGGTAAATAAAGTTCATTTTTGAAACTCCATTGGTTTAAAACAAACATACCTATTTCAACAGCATCTTACTAAGGTTATTCCCTACCCCACCAACTCCATCACCTTCAAAATAGCATCAACATACTCCCGGTCATTTGCCAGGCGGGGCACTTTATTCTGGCCACCGAGTTTGCCTTTTTCTTTCATCCAGTTAAAGAATGTGTCCTTACGTGCTGAGCGGACTATCGGCCGGCGCAACGCCATATCTTTAAAACGTTTGGCATCATAATCGGAGTTTATGCGGCGCAACGTCTCGTCCAAAATATCAACAAAACGTTCAAACTCCGCCGGTCTTTTTTCAAATTCAATAATCCATTCGTGTGCCCCGCTTTCATTGTCATTAAAATAAACAGGTGCAGCGGTATAGTCGCGGATAACTGCACCGGTTTGCTGACAGGCCTCGTCCAGCGCACGCTCGGCGTTATCAATGATCAGTTCTTCGCCAAATGCGTTGATAAAATGTTTTGTACGGCCTGTAACCTGTATACGAAAAGGCGAAAGCGATGTAAACTTTATGGTGTCGCCAATCATATAGCGCCAAAGGCCGGCGTTGGTACTGACAATGAGCGCATAATTTTTATCCAGTACCACCTCGTCAAGCGTAAGTGTTTCAGGGTACTCATTATGCAATTGCTCCAATGGTAAAAACTCATAAAAGATGCCATAATCCAGCATCAGCAGCATCTCGCCCGGTTCCCTGGTGTCCTGTATGCCAAAAAAACCTTCGGAGGCGTTGTAGTTTTCCAGGTAGTACATGTCATCTTTTGGAATCAGTTTTTTAAACTGTTCCCGATAGGGCGTGAAATTTACAGCGCCGTGAAAATAAAGTTCGAGATTGGGCCAAACTTCCAGCAGGTTTTTTTTGCCGGTTATTTCGAGTATGCGTTTAAATAATAAAATATTCCAGGTGGGTACACCGCTTAAGCTGGTGACGTTTACGTCTTTTGTGAAATGAGCAATTTTCTCTATTTTTTCTTCGAAATTTTCGAGTAGAGCAATGTCCATGTGAGGTGTGCGGTGAAGTTCGGCCCATAACGGCAGGTTTTTCATTAGCACAGCAGAAAGATCACCAAATGAAGTATCGGCACTTAGCTGACTAACCTGGTAACTGCCGCCAAGTGTGAGTATCTTCCCGGTAAACATCCGGGCATTTGGCTGGTTATTGAAATAAATGGTTAATAAATCCTTGCCTCCTTTAAAATGACATTCTTCCAGCGCTTCCTCGCTTACGGGGATAAACTTACTTCTATCACTCGTGGTACCTGATGACTTAGCGAACCAACGTATCTCCGACGGCCACAACACATTTCGCTCGCCCTTGAGCATCCTTTCTATGTATGGCTTTAATGTGTCATAGTTTTGTACAGGTACCCGCTCTTTGAACAGGTTAAGGCTGGTCACACTTTTATACCCATATTTTTTTCCCCATTCTGTGTTTTCCGCCCCTGATACCAGTTGCTCAAACCACTCCTCCTGCACTTCGTTAGGATATTTCATAAAAAGCTCAATCTGATGGATACGCTTTTTCATGAACCAGGTAAAAACGGAGTTAAAAATGGTCATAGGCTATTTAGGTTTGAGCAAATGTTTTTCTTTTTAATACGAAGTTAGCCCCAAGATAAACTTTCCGCACCATCTCATTGGCGGCAAGCACTTCGGGCACACCCGATTCTAAAATCTTACCTTCAAAAAGCAAATAGGCCCTATCGGTAATCGATAGCGTTTCCTGTACATTATGGTCGGTGATCAGTATGCCGATATTGCGATGCCTTAACTTCGCTACCATAGCCTGTATCTCCTCAACCGCAATAGGGTCGACACCGGCAAAAGGTTCGTCAAGCAATATAAAATTAGGTTCTGCTGCCAATGCTCTTGCAATTTCGGTTCGCCGCCGCTCTCCGCCCGATAACAAATCACCGCGGTTTCTGCGCACTTTGTGTAAACTGAATTCATCAATCAGTTCTTCCAGCTTTTCCTTTTGCCGTTCTTTGGTCATTTTCCCCATTTCCAGCACTGCCTTAATGTTGTCCTCAACAGAAAGCTTACGGAATACTGAGGCCTCCTGTGCCAGGTAACCTATTCCTTTTTGTGCGCGGCGATACATCGGGTCGCCGGTTATCTCTTCATCGTTTAAAAATATTTTACCCTCATTCGGTTTTATCAAACCAACTATCATGTAAAACGAAGTGGTCTTTCCAGCGCCGTTGGGGCCCAATAGACCTACTATTTCCCCCTGCGAAACATCAAAAGACACATCGTTTACTACCGTACGCTGTTTATATTTCTTTAATAAATTTTCTGCTCTAAGAATCATATTGTCTGAACCGCCGATTACAATGATTGGCGGATTTCGTTGAATTTATTGTTTTTTATTTTGTCTGAACCGGGGTTTTAGGATTAAAGGATTCCCATGAATATCTTTGCAATCTTATTATTAAAACTGCTACTGCTACTCTAAACTACCACTTATTCTGTAAATCTAATACCTTTTATGTTTAATTGGATAGACCTTCTCTCCTGCCAGATATTTTCTTCAATCGAATAGCATATGTCAAACGGCACCCCTTGTTTTATTTTTGGCAGATATTCGCCATGGTTAAAAGCTATGCAGCTAAAACCCGGCGAACCTTCCTGTATCACTACCATTTTAACATGATTGCCACCTACCAAACCGGCATTGCCGCTAACATACACATTTTTACTCAGGAATACGGGCGACATATTTTCCGGGCCAAATGGCGCAAATTGATTTAATACCCTAAAAAATTTGGGCTCTATCTGGCTTAAACGTAATTCGCCGTCAATTTGTATTTGCTGTATCAATTGTTCTGGTTTTATTGTTGAGCTCACTACCTCCTCAAAACGTTTAGCGAACGCTTCCACATTTTCGGGGTGCATAGTAAGGCCAGCTGCATATTTATGCCCCCCAAACTGGATCAGCAAATCACTGCAGCCGCAAAGCGCCTCATATAAATCGTACCCAAAAACAGAG
>DASXMZ010000435.1:0-2621 GCA_036495385.1 Mucilaginibacter sp.
TTTTTCTTTTTTACGATATTGATAATACCGCCTGTCCCCGCTGCGTCAAATTTGGCGGATGGATTAGTAATAATTTCGATTTTTTGAATGCTTGAGGATGACATGCCGCTCAATAGATTGGCAAGATCATCTGAAGACAAATAGGTCGCTTTTCCGTCTATATAAACATTTACCCCTGATTTTCCGTTGAGCGAAATTTGTCCGTCAGGAGTTACCTGTACCCCAGGTAGTTTCTGCATTACCTCAAGCACAGTTAAACCGGTACTGGTAATGCTGTTCTCAACGTTAACCACAGTTTTATCTATTTGTCTTTCTATAAACGGAGCTTCAACTTTGACAGTCACACCCGTGAGCATATTTGTTGATTTTTTTAAGATTAAAATACCCAGGTCGGTTTCTTTATCGTTCATAGTAATACCGGTTTTAATAAGTTTTTCGAAACCAATCATACTTATTTCAATAAAATAATCCCCTTGTTTTAAACTGTTAAAGGAAAATGTACCCCTGTCACTGCTTAGCGCCGTACGATAAATGCTCGAATCTTTAGCTTTTTTTAAGATGATAGTAGCATAGGAAAGTGTCATTTTTTGTTCGTCTGCAACACTCCCTTTAATTATTCCTTTATCGGGGCTTTGGGCCTTTGCCGGTACCAGGCTAAATGAAAATAAGAGCAATAATATTATTCTTTTGAGCCATGGATTTATAAGTTTGGGCCTCATTTTTTACTATTTGCCCAATAATCATCAATATCTGATCATAAATTTTAAGCTACCCATAGGGATACATTTATAATCGGCGAACGGTGGATTAAGCAAGACAAACCTGTTTTATACCCTTGGTTTTGTTATTCAGGGGGCGATTTTGCCTGTTTGGCGACTACAGATGCAGGTAGTTTGATTTAATCGTATAATTGTTATGGTATGAGTTTTTTCGAAAAGGCAATTGAATATAACAAGCGATACAGGGCTTTAAGCCATGTGGCGTTTTGGGCGATTGTTTTGTTGCTGCAACTAAGTTCGAGCAGCTATTATAATAGTGAATCCGTTCCTTTTAAATACAACCTGGTGGGTGACGGAATGAACCTTTTAGCTCAAATATCTGGGGCCTATCTTCTTGCCTATTTTATTGTGCCGAAATTTTTTTACAAACAAAAATATGTACAAGCATTCATTTATTTTTTTATTGTCGCCTATGTAATCTGTGTGCTTTCTCGAATCGAAGTAATCCATGTTGAGGAACCCTTTCATGGAGATCGCCGAAACCCTCATGAAACATTTATCGAAATATTAACGGACATCCCAAAACTGGTTTATGTTTATTTCTTCCGTCTTTTCTCGGTCGCATTTGTTTTTACATTTTTGAAATTGCTGAAAGATCAGCAGGATATACAAAAAAGGGCGCTTTCGCTGGAAAAGGAGAAGGCCGAAACGGAA
Source organism: Mucilaginibacter sp. (assembly GCA_036495385.1). Classification (GTDB taxonomy): domain Bacteria; phylum Bacteroidota; class Bacteroidia; order Sphingobacteriales; family Sphingobacteriaceae; genus Mucilaginibacter. The sequence goes on from DASXMZ010000435.1 coordinate 1,434, forward strand.
TTGAAATTCCTGAAGGCACAATTGAACCCGCACTTTTTATTCAATACATTAAATAATATTTATTCGCTCTCGTTAAGTCATTCCGCTGCTACCTCTGAGTCGATTGGGCGTTTATCAGAAATTTTGGATCATATATTATATCGCTGCAATAATTTATTCGTGCCGCTTTCAACAGAAATTAATCTAATAAACAATTACATAGGGCTGGAGAAATTGCGGTATGACGATCGGTTAAAAGTTAGTTTTAACACTTTCGTAGAACATGATATCGAAATAGCCCCTTTAATTTTATTATCAATAGTTGAAAACGCTTTTAAACACGGTGCAGGTGAAGACGCAGGAGATCCGGAAATTGATATTGATTTGAAGGTAAATGATTCGAGTTTTTGGTTCAGTGTAAAAAATTCTTACTCAAGCGTTACCGACACCGGTCAAAACGAAAAGATTGGTTTAAATAACCTGAAACACCAATTGGATTTAATTTATCCTGAAAAATACAAACTGGATATAAGGCAAACTCAACTTTTTTTCGAGGTAATACTGACAATAGATTTAAAACCCGAAAAGACAAACCGCTATGAAAATACGATGCTTGCTGGTTGACGATGAACCTTTGGCTATTGGATTATTACAAAAACATTTGCAGCAACTGGATTTTTTTGAGGTTGCCGGTACCTGTAATAATGCGCTAAAGGCAATTGAAGTATTAAATACCCAACAAGTAGACCTTTTATTTTTGGACATTAAAATGCCCAAAATTTCGGGTTTTGATTTGCTGAAAACCCTGCGAAATCCTCCTAAAACAATTATTACAACCGCCTACAGGGAATACGCGCTTGATGGTTATGATTTGGACATTATTGATTACCTGTTAAAACCTATAACATTTGACAGGTTTTTTAAAGCAATTGAGCGATATCTCCGCAACGGAAATACAGCCATTCCGGATGTGTTATCTTCTTCGGAAGATAAGTTCATGTATTTGAAATCCGGTAATAAATATATTAAACTAAATATTGACAATATTCTATTTATCGAGAGTTTAAAGGATTATATAAAAGTACATACTACCGAAAAACCGATTGTTTCCAAATACAAAATAGGCGATCTGGAAAAAAAGCTGGAAAAAAAAGGCTTCTTGCGGGTACATCGCTCATTTATTGTAAATTTAAAAAATATAACTGCCTA
>DASXMZ010000436.1:0-2841 GCA_036495385.1 Mucilaginibacter sp.
AACGCCTTATGGCAACAGTTTTACATTTAATATGGCAAAAGCTGCAATAGCCGGAGAACGACTGGGCGCCGGTGCCAGTACCGACATGCTCGCTATAAGTTTGTCAACTCCGGATTATATCGGCCATACTTTCGGCCCTAATTCGGTAGAACAGGAAGATGATTTTTTACGATTGGATAAGGACCTGGGCAGTTTCCTGGATTACCTGGATGAAAAGCTAGGAAAAGGACAATACCTGGTATTCTTAACGGCCGATCATGGAGTTGCTCATGTTCCGTTTTTTTTGAATCAACATAAAATTCCATCCGGCAACGCAATTGATGCCGGTTATGCCGACGAATTGAATAAGTTACTGAAAGCCAAATATGGCGCCGACAAACTAGTAATCGATGCATCGGGCTACCAGGTTTATCTCAATCGCAGCCTGATAAAACAATTGGGACTAAACAAGGACTCGGTAAATAAAGTGGTGTTAAATTACCTCGCCAACCAGCCTGGCATATACAGGGCATTTGCGCAGGATAAATTAAGTGAAATAACGCTAAATGCCACCATAAAGACAGCTGTGGCCAATGGATATTATCCACAGCGAAGCGGCGATATACAAATTATTTTTAAACCGCAGTGGATAGAAGGCTTTGAAAACGGGGGCACTACCCACGGCGCCTGGAACCCTTATGATTCACATATACCATTGGTTTGGTATGGATGGAATGTGCGGCCGGGCCGGACGGGGAGGGAAGTTTATATGACGGACATAGCGGCTACGGTGGCTTTTATGCTGCATATACAAATGCCAAGCGGTTCAATAGGCCATGTAATTGAAGAAGTATCTAAGTAATAATGGAACAGCTATTTAGTGATAAAATATAGTTTTAATAAATGTGTTCGTTGAATTAAAAATAATTGATAAATAATTGTATATGAATATTTTAAAAGCTCCCCTCTCGGGAGGGGGCGCGTCGGATAGTGTAGTGGCTGGGGTGGGTTATACAATATGCTCAAAGAACACACCCCTACGCCCCTCTCAAGAGGGGAATCGCACAGCCCTCGCTTTTGCTCGTACTAATTTTATATTAAAGTCTACTTTTTTCATTAAACCTGTTTAAAAATTATCCTTTCACAATTAATCAAATCATTATGAAATCCTTTTTTGCAGCATTATTGTTTTTGGTTGTCTCAGCCACAAATGCCGTTTACGGACAAAAACACGTTGACAGGGTGAAATTTTTTACAGACACCTCAGTTGTAAACGCAACGTTAACGCTAAACTTCAAAAAAATAATGTCGGAAAAGGACAAGCTGGGCCGTATTTACCCGGCGACATTCAGTTGCAAAATGGGCGATAGTTTAGACATAAATGATCACATTTTGTTAGAGGTACGGGGACATTTCAGGCGGGAACATTGTTATTTGCCGCCGCTCAAAGTTATTTTTAATACTGATGAATCTTCTGCTTTTTATAAATTGAAATCCCTGAAATTGGTAAGTAATTGTATGGTATCGAACTCAGATGATCAGAACCTTTTAAAAGAGTACCTGATTTACAAAATGTATAACCTTATTACGGATAAAAGTTTCCGCGTGCGACTTTTAGATTTGAGTTACCAGGATAGCAGCGGAAAGAAAAAAACAATTACCCAGCATGCTTTCCTGCTGGAAGACATTAAAGAGCTCGCTAAAAGAAATGGCTGCGTTGACTGGACGGATAGCAATGGAAAAAAATTCGCCACAGAATCTACGGATCGCCGTCAGATGACCATAGTTGCCATGTTTGAATATATGATTGGCAATACCGACTGGTCGGTGCCGGTAAATCATAACGTGAAAATCATACATTCTAAAAAAGACTCATTATCCAGGCCTTATGTAATTCCCTATGATTTTGATTTTTCGGGATTTGTTAACACAACTTACTCAGTACCTGATGAAAGACTTGGGATTGAGAGCGTAAGGGAACGGCTTTACAGGGGTTTCCCAAGATCGATAGAGGAATTGAATGTAGTAACAGATATTTTTAAGAAACAGAAGGAAAATATTTATGCGCTTATAAATAACTTTAATTTGTTAACTCCAGCCACAAAAAAAGACGTGATTTGGTATCTTGATGATTTTTTTAAAACAATAAATGATCCCGCCCAGGTTCAGTACATATTTATATCCAATGCGAGGAAAGAATAAGGATTTTTTGTCTGAACCATGATTGATAAGATTAGCGGATTGAAGGATTTTAGGCTTCATGGCCATCCTTTAATCTTCCCAACACCTGTGGAGACAACTCCAACAAGGGCGAAAAAACCAAAAATTAATAAAAAAGGATGAAGCTAAAAAAAATGATCTATTTTTCTTTTGCCGTAGCTATATTAATATTTTTAATATTAGCGCTTACGGAATTTAATTCTATAAAAAAATTGTATATAGTTGCTTTTCATAAAAATGGGACTATAGTCTACCATAACATTAATAGCAAATTAGATGAACAGATGGATGTTTATTTAAATGGTAAAATCACAAAAAAGTCAAGCTTAAAAAAAGGAATATTCAATGGGTGGACAGTTATATACTATCCTAATGGAAAGATAAAAACCAAATCGTATTATAAAAACAATTTGCTTGATAGCATTGAGTCTAATTATTATTCTGATGGAAAAATAAAAAGCAAAGAGTCGTTTAAAGATGGGAAATACGAAGGCCCTAAAATAACGTATTACCCAAATGGCCAAGTCGAACAAAAGTCGATGCGTAAAAACGATAAAGTAAATGGCACGGAATATGAATATTATGAGACAGGAAATTTGAAATATACGAGGGGCTGGATCAATGATAAGCCTTATGGAGAAC
>DASXMZ010000437.1:0-7548 GCA_036495385.1 Mucilaginibacter sp.
ACCAGGCAAAGTTTTTTAATATCAGCAATCTTTATTACAAAGGGAGCATATTTAAGACGCGTGCCTATCATCTCTGTAGAGTTATCTGAATGTGCAATAACTTCATCTTCATTATCTCCTGCAAGCAATCTTTTATACATACGATAATCACCCCACTCAATATAGTAAACCTCTCCGGGTAGTATTTTTTTATCGTGGATAATCTTCAATGCTACCCAGCAGCCGTTCTCAAGATAGGGATACATCGAATGGCCCCAAACCGGGAGCGCGAAATCACAATCCTCAATCCCGGGAAAATTCATACGGCCCACAGGCTCTTTGTCATTAATATCATTATAAACCTCAACTCCGGTGGCGGTGGCGGTTATTTCATACATCGGAATACCTTCCGACACTTTAGAAATTACCTCATTTTCAGAAATTGCTGTATTTTTTTTACCAGACAAGAAATCACTGTATTTTTCTTTAAAAATCTTTAATTTTTCTGTATCTATATTTTGCCGGCTCTTTATAATTTCAGTAATAGAGCTTGGCGAGTTGAATCGTAACACTTCGGCCAGTTGAGTATTTCCGCTAAATGCCTTACCTTTAAGCTGATTATATAATATAATAAACTCCAGTGTTTCGGGTCGGATAGTTTTAATTTTATTGGGTTTCGACACGTAATCCATAACAATAATAAATTTAAATATTTCTTGATTATATTAAAGATATTTCTTTATATTTGTTGTGTTAAATCGTACTAAAGTACTTAAATTTCTTTTACAAACAAATATGAATATTACAGAATATAAAGAAAATTTATTTATAGGCAGATCACCACCGTTTTGACCAAATTATAGCCTCACAAAACAAAATCTTAAATCTTAAAATAATAAACTAATGCATATTGCCTATTTATCTGTCGACACAATTGATTCAAATTTAATTCCATTAACAGATGAGCCGGATAAACGAATCATCAGCGAAACGCAGCTTCGCTATTTGGCCTATCAAACCGTTTGCAATAAATACAGCGATGAAATAGCTTCCATACAGAAATACATTCCTGGCTGGATGCCCAAGTTTTGCCTTTAATAGCACTTACTCCTATAGGCGATTGTTGCCAGTGGGGTAGGTCCACGATCAATCAGCAAACGCAATAATTATACATCAAAACAAACCAAAAAAAATGATAAAGATACCTCAAAAATTAAAGGATAAATTATGGTGGCTCATAATTTCTGTCGACTATGATTACAGCCGTATCACAATAGCCGAGAACGAGTTAGACGAAGATATTTTAACACTGTGGCTCGAAGACAAGCAAGATTTTAAAAACTCGCTCGACGAATGTTTAAAGATTGAGATATCTGCAAAACAATTTGCGAAAATAATTAAAGCCGAAAACTTGAATAGTTATGAAGGCACCAAAATACATCCCACAAAGAACTTTGTTTATAAAACGAAGGTAGAAATAAATAGTGCTATTGACTGGTATAAGGATGATGCAACGCTAACAGAAAGGCAGTGGGCCCGTGAGGCGGTATTAAAATTATTACTTACGCAGCTTGTTGAAACGGAAGCTATGAGCATTGAAACGTGGTAAATTGTAATTAAATTATGCCAAATGGCATTTAATTCATAAATAGAATCTGATAATAAACTAAAAAACACACTATGCAAATGAAACACTTAAAAACCTGGTTTATACTAATTCTCATGGCATCAATTTTGGCTTTGATGTTAATAATTACAGAGCACTACAATGCTGAAACGGAATTGCAGCAAAAAATTTACGACCACTCAGAAATAAAGGATACGATTTAAATCGGTTAGCTTATTCGAAGATGGGGTAAACAAAAAAGCCCCCCGATATATCCCGGGGAGCTTTTCAAATAAAAAAAAATACGATGAGTAAAGATTAATTTCTTCTAAAATTTCCTTTGCCAGCGCTATTAAAACCAGGGCCTTTGTCTTCTGCTATATTTACTGTTATTCTGCGGCCATAGTAACTTGCGCCATTCATACACCTGATTGCCTCTTTTGCTTCATTGTCGTTTACCATTTCAACAAAGCCAAAACCCTTACTCTCTTTTGTTTCACGATCTTTAATAATCCTGAGCGATTTTACCGGCCCAAAATCACCAAAAACAGCTGTTAATTCAGCCTCATCCACTTCTAGTGGGAGTCCTGCAATAAATACTTTCATCAATGTTTTTAAATTTATGTAAATGTACGCAAAAAGCCTGGATATTCACCGTTTCTTGTCTTAAAAACAGCTTCTGTAAGGTTATTATTACGCAGTGATTACTAAATCAGAGTTAGTCTTTTTTATCTCTGTGTGAAAACATCTTCAGTAAAAATAGCCGTTAGGGAAAGACTATGACTGAATCAGAAACCGAACAATTATAAATGTTTGTCTTATTTTAAACGTAAGTCAAAACTGCCTTCAACTTTATAAAAAGGCGTATTAGCTTTATCATCCTTAGCCAAAAATGTAGAAAAAGTCCCTTTGGCAAGTTCATTTCCCTGGTTATATTGAACGATGTTGATGGTTCCAAAATCTTTTCGATCGGTGTACCGACTTAAAGAATATTGCAAACCAGATTTATTTTCGTCAGGCTTTAACAAAAGCTGACTCCCTGCGACTGTACGGATAGTATTACTGTTAACAAAACCAGCTGAGCTGACACCGAAGCTTAGGGTGTGTTCTTTGTTAATGGCTGTAATGCCAAAATACCTGTCAGTGTCATCGGTTTGCACATTAACAAAAGCGATAGAATCTCTGCTCGCATCAAAAACATAGGTTGAATCTTTAAATTTAACGGTAAGGATGCCGGCGGTGGCGAGATAGTTACCAGGCGAGGTAACCATAGTACTTACATTTGCGCTATCAGCATTAAGGTTTGCTTTTTCCATGTTACTGTCCTTTAAATCAGGGTCTTTCTGGCATGACGAAATCGCCACCAAAAGAATCATGAAAAAGGAAAATAACAGTTTAGTAAACCTTACTTTTTGCATATTTAAATTATTAATTAAATCTACTAATAACTAACGAATTTTAAAAATCATTGGTTGCCCTAAATTATAATTTAACTCATATTTTAACATTATTTAACTTTATTACACATACCCATAAAGTTATATGAAATTTCAGCGGTGATTTAAATTTTAAATGATTTTTTTGCTAAAAATATTTGCATTTAACGTCCATGATACGTATCTTTACATCTGTACTATGCCAATTGGCATTTTAATCATAATTAACAATAATGCCTAAACATCCTTTTAAAACTTCAATCGAATTAAAAGAACGTATTGATGCCTATTTCGACTACATAAAAGGTGAACCTGATTTAGAACACAGTTCGGTTATTGAATCTAAGGCTAAGACCGGTTCAAAACAAAACATATGGATACGCGAACCTGAACCGGCAACTTTTACCGGCCTTGCCATTTTTCTTGGTTTTCATAGCAAGGAGGCTTTCGAAAGATATGAACGGAATGGCAGGTTTGCAAGTGTTTTGAAGCAGGGCCGTTTGCGCGTAGAGGAGGCATATGAAAAAAGACTTCTTTCATCACCCGCGGGGGCGATATTTGTGTTGAAAAGCGAGGGTTGGAATGAAAAAGCGGAACCAAAAAAGGAAACTAAACCAGGCTCAAAAAACTTGAAAGTTACAATTTTTGAAGCAGGCCCAAAACCAGCCGAGACGGAAAAGGATGTATCCTTATAATCAGAGTTGCGACTTATGAAATAAAATTCTTAATTGAAACAAAATGATAGGAGACTAAATGACTATTTGGAAGGAAATTGAGGCCTCCGTTCTTTTTAAACAAAACTACAATGCTACGGCCCATATAGTGGTTAACCACGACGGTAAACGAATAAAGCCGGGCGATAAACTCGCCAGCGAAGCACAGGCCGACGCGCTGTTCCGCAACACGCTCGGGCAATACGAGTCGGCCGTTAATGAGCAGGTCAAAGTTCCAATTACACAAAATCAATTTGATGCATTGGTGTCATTTTGCTATAACGAAGGAACTGGTGCATTGAAGGATTCAACTTTACTCATCCGTTTAAACGAAAAGAATTATGCGGAAGCCGCCTGTCATTTCCGGGCCTGGGATAAGATCACCGACCCCGCAACCGGCAAAAAAGTAATATGTGATACATTGGTACAACGTCGTAAAGAGGAAAGCCATTTGTTTCTGTCGTAAAATAAAATTCAAATAAAAAGGATGACAAGTATTTTAAATCAGAAGCCGGCGATAGGTATTGCCGGCGGCTTAACCAGCGGCATTTTATATTTATTAAAAGAGCTGTTTACCGACGACCTGATCTTAAAATGGGTGGCTGGCCTGGGAATCTGGATGGGCCTAATTGTGGCTGCGCTTACCGTTTGGCTGAGGGTTATTGAGATAAGGAAAACGGACCGCTGATTAGTTAGAATGATTGATTTGATTACACTGATTTTAAGATTATAAAATGAAGAAAATATTATTGTTGTTAATAGCGTCCATAATAACTGGCTGTTCGTCAGTTGACAGACAAGTTTTTAAAGCCAGGCAAATTTTTGATAAATATCCTAATGAAGCTGCCAAATATTGTGGTGATAAATTTCCTCCTGCGGATAGTACAGTTAGTATAAAGACTGACACTATTAAAGGCGTGGAAATAAATTATAGGTCGGCATTTGTCGGTCTGGAATTACTTTTAGATTCTGCTAAAGAAGTGCTCAGTCAAAAGCAAAACAAACTAACCGATTTGGGTGGGCAACTGAGTTTTGCCAGGATGCAATTGGGAAAAGCAAATAGCCTTATAAGCAATCTCACGGCACAAGTAAATAGTATTCAAGCAAATTATAAACCCTGCTGGGTCGACACAATAAAAAACACTTTTATAAAAACGAGGGCAAATACTGCTAAAATAATAGCGTTAACAAATCAAGTTACAAAGGATAGCCAGGATAAAGGAAACTTGCAAAGTAAGCTCAATGATGAAAATGCAAAATCATTGCATCGGCTTTACTGGATAATAGGGCTATGTTTATTTATTGCTGTTTATTTTGGTGTTAAGGCTTATAAATTTCTTACCGGGGGGACGATTGTCAGCAGCTTTTTACATTGATACTGAAGATGTGAAGATCTTTAGAAAATGATTTTGAAGTGCCCGGAACGAGATTCGAACTCGTACATCCTTACGAATGCCACCCCCTCAAGATGGTGCGTCTACCAATTTCGCCACCCGGGCTTTTTTTAAACAGTAAGTCGAAAGTTCTAAGTCTGTCAATTCCGACTTTAGACCTTCGACTCAAGACTTTGAACTTTCCAATGGATGTGCCCGAAGAGAGACTCGAACTCTCAAGAGACAATTCTCAACGGCTTCTGAGACCGCAACGTTTACCAATTTCGCCATCCGGGCATAAGAGAGATTTGAGAACTGAGATTTTAGACAATACAACATCTCACATCTCACATCTCACATCTCACATCTCACATCTCATTTCAAGGGTGCAAATATAATTGTTTCAGGCAAAATGCCGCTTAATAATTATAAAACAATTACTGATGACAACTTCTTGAAGGAAAAAATTAATTTAGGGAAACAATTTTAAATTAATTCCAGATAGAATGAAAATCACCACTTTTTCATCAGTAATTTTTACACTGCTTTTTTTGTTTTCTGTTTTCACTTTAAAAGCACAACATATTGAGCAACTGCAATCGGGCAAACCAACAAGTATCCGGGGGCTATCGGTAGTTGATGACAACGTTGCCTGGATTAGCGGAAGCAAAGGCTATATCGCTATCACTACCGATGGAGGAAAAAACTGGACATGGCAACAGGTAAAGGGATTTGAAAAATCGGATTTCAGGGATATTGAAGCCTTTTCGGATAAAGAAGCTATAATTATGAGTTCGGGAACGCCCGCCGTGATATTAAAAACTAGCGATGGTGGATCAAATTGGGAGGTGAAATATCGGAATACAGATACTGCTTACTTTTTTGATGCGATGGATTTTGCTGATCCAAAACATGGTTACGTTCTGGGCGATCCGATTAATGGGAAATTTCTGCTAATGGAAACAAAAAATGGCGGGGAGACCTGGAATATGTTTAAAAACAGACCGGATGCTTTACCTGGAGAGGCTGCGTTTGCCGCGAGTGGGACTTGTTTGCGCGTTTATAAGGAAGAAATAGCTATAGCTACCGGGGGAACTAATGCCCGTTTATTATCCTACCAACATAGCGGCACTTGGGGTTATTCAAATCTTCCAATATTACATGGAACGCAAAGCCAGGGCACTTTTTCATTTTCTTTTGGCAAAAACAACGGAATTGTCGTCGGAGGGGATTATGCTAACGATAAAAAAACTGATTCGATTGCTGCCACTTATAAACTGGGATCTCAATTATCTTTCTATAATCTTTCTGCAGAACCCGCTGGTTTTCAATCATGTGTTGAATATATTTCAGCCGACATTTTCCTTTCCACAGGCACCCCAGGCAGCAATATTACTACAGACGGCGGCAAAACATGGGCAAAAATTGATGATACCAGCTATAACGTTTGCCGCAAGGCTAAGCACGGAAAACTTATGTTACTGGCAGGAAACGGAGGTAAAATAGGTGTTTTTAAAATGTAGCTAATTGATAATTAAGCGCTTAAAACCGCTGAAAAATAAATTAAAATAGCGCTTGCGAACAATGTTCAATAGTCCTATATTTGCACCACTTTAAACAAAAGGGTTTAAAGTACGATTCCGTAGCTCAGCCGGTAGAGCATAACACTTTTAATGTTGGGGTCCTGGGTTCGAATCCCAGCGGGATCACCCCTTGGGACAAGCGAAAAAAATCTTCGTTTGTCCCTTTTTTATTTACTTGTAACTTGTTGTTAATCAGGTATATAAACTGAAACGCTTCGCTTTTTTTGGCGGTTCGAACTTTCAAATCCTCAATTGTGAACTTTTCCGGGTAAATCGAACCAATTAATTTCCGCTTGGCGTAATGGTCTGAATTACAAAATATTGTATTTAGTGCAGTAAGTTTTAACAGTGCTGAATCCAATGTTTTTTCTACTTCGGCAATGCTCATTTTATTGACATGCAGTTCACTGAGCTTGCTTTCCAGTACGGCAATTTCCCGCTCCGCTTCCGTCTTTACGGCGCGAAAATCCGAGGCGTCTATATCGTCGTTCAGAAGCAATTCCCTTGCCTTTGTTATCTTGTTGTTTAAAGCTGTTATACCATCGATATACTGTTTCTTAGCGCTGCTCGTCGATTGATATTCAGTACCATAAACATCAAGGATCACATTCTTAAACAGATTTGCGGCGCTTTCATTCAATATATAATCCTGTAAGTGCGCTGTAAATATTTCGTTGGCTGCTTCGGCTCTTTTCCGATAGCCGCAGGTCGCATTACAATGGTAATAGTGATAATGCGCCTTTCTGCCTTTAGATGCGCTGCCGGTCAATACCTTACCACATTGCGGACAGGTAATAAAGCCTTTTAAGGCCAGCAAATCCTGGGTGACTATCTTTGTCTTTGTTTTTCTTTTGCGCC
>DASXMZ010000438.1:0-16728 GCA_036495385.1 Mucilaginibacter sp.
ACGCCCAGAATATTAGGAAAGGCTGTAATATAATTAATCTAACCCATGCTATTAATGGCGTAACTGTAATGTCGCCCATATGGATCGGCGCTTCCCTGATCATGTTGGTATGGACTGGTAAAAATGCGATCAGCATAAATATAATTCCCCATGCGGCTACTTCCCGTGTTTTGTAAAAAATGAGCAACAATGCAAACAAGAACTCAAAAAATCCGGCGATCAAATTTAATATTTCTGGGTGTGGAAAATAATGCGGTATAATTTTAATGTAAGATTCCTGATCCCGGAAGTGATTTATACCGGCAACTACATAAAAAACTATAAGCACTATGAGGCTTATTTTTTTAAGTCTGGACATCAATGAAGATATATTATTTCGGTAAACACGGCTTTCACAGTATATTAATGCTTAAGAATCATATGTAACTAATTTATAAGCATTCTAAATTCAACTGTATGACAAAGGTTTGACACTGCATCATATTTATCCTATTACTTTTGTTGGGTTAAAATTTAAAGACTGCTTTGAAGTATCTAAAGGTAATAGCTTTTACGCACAAACAGATTGAGTTAAGGGAATTGGGGAAATTGGTAATCTGCCAGGAGAACCTGACAGATAAACTGCTTAAGGCTAAAATACAATTTGGAATTTCTGAAATTTTCTACCTGTCAACCTGTAACCGGGTTGAATTTGTGATGATTACTCCCCACGCGGTAGACAAAGCATTTGCAAAACAATTTTTAGAAGCACTGCATATAGGGCTTTGTCCTATTTCGACCAGTACCTTTTTGGATGCTGCCTCAATATATGAAGACCGCGATGCGCTCGAGCATTTATTGCGCACCTCCTGCTCCCTTGAAAGCCTTATAGTTGGTGAAAAGGAAATACTGGCGCAATTGCGTAAGGCGTACCAGGACGCCAATGAGGCGGGCCTTTGCGGCGACGGGATGCGCATGTTTATGAATTGCGTTGTAAAAACAGCCAAGCAAGTTTATACTCATACCCAGATTTCAAAAAATCCAATTTCAGTAGTGTCATTGGCTTACCGCAAGCTAAAGGACCTTAAATTATGCACTAACGCCCGTGTGCTGATTATCGGCGCGGGTGAAACGAACAGGAATATTTCAAAATATCTGCAAAAGCATAAGTTTTCTAATTTTTCGGTGTTTAATCGTACACTTTCAAAAGCGGAACAGCTTGCCGCTGATTTAGATGGCGAAGCGTTTACGTTAGATGCTTTGAAAGATTATAATAAGGGGTTTGATGTAATTATTACCTGTACATCGGCGGTTGAACCAATTATTACTCCGGAGATTTACAAGCAGTTACTAAACGGGGATACCGGCCGTAAAACGATTGTGGATCTGGCGATACCTAATGACACCGATCCGAAAGTGATTGAAAAATTCCCGGTTAACTTTATCGAGGTTCATTCATTAAATGAAGTTGCAAAGAGGAACTTGCAAGAACGTTATGATGAGCTTATCCACGCCGAAGCTATTATTGATCAAAACATCAACGCATTTATACTTGAGCTTAAACAGCGCCGCGTAGAACTGGCCATGCGCCAGGTGCCCGAAAAAATAAAAGAAATTCGTAATACCGCCATTAACTCTGTATTCGCCGAAGAAGTTCAAAATATGGATAAGCAGTCACGCGAAACCCTGGAAAAAGTGATCAGTTATATGGAAAAAAAATATATCAGCGTGCCTATGATAATGGCGAAGGATATATTGATTAATAACTAATAAACACCATTAGTTATTTTCTATTTCGTAAAACTCTACCTCTCACTCCTTTCCTCCATATTTAAATCGGTATCAAAAGGACTTTTTGTAAACGGATAAATTGATTGCTTGATGAAGCCTTTGGGATATTGCGCTTCGTGCACACCCGTTCCGGCAGGCCATTCTTTTCCTGGCAGATAATATGTGCCGAAAATCATATCAATAAATGGAAATATCGATGCAAAATTATGCCCGTAATATTTAGGGTCTTCGCAATGATGCCAGTGATGGTACTGTGGAGTTGTAAAAATGTATTTCAAAAACCCAAAGTTGACGCGTGTATTTGCATGAATAAGCACCGCATGGATGGCTATAAAAATGATATAAACATTAAACACAGTGGTCGAAAACCCAAGCACATACAAAGGAATAAAAGTCATGGCACGAGTGAAAAAGATATCGATAAAGTGAGTGCGGCTGCCGGCAAGCCAGTCCATACTTTTTGTGGAATGGTGTATGGAGTGAAAACGCCATAGGGAAACCCGGGTATGAAATAAACGATGCGCCCAGTATTGAAACAAATCAGTACTCAAAAACGCCAAAAATAAAGCTGCGATAAATGGCAGGCTCTGTACCCAAACATGAACTTTGTCTAAGCCGATCCATCCAAAGAATACAATTGCCGGTTTTTGTGTTACTATGCCAAAAAACTGGATAAACAGGTGGCTGATAATAAAATATACCAGGTCAGTACGCCACTCTTCGTGAAATTTAGTTTGCGATTTGTTTTTAGGAAAAAACAGTTCAAGCGGAATAAAAATAATCGTCATTAAAAGCAAATCGAGTAACATCCAGTCAAGCCCCAAATGCCAGTTTGTTTTTTCTACCGCGCGTCCCTTTACCGAAAAAGCTCCCATTAAAATTGCCACCCCGGCTATAGCCACTCCCGGTAAGGCCCATTTTATTTTTTTACTCAAAATGATGCTGAGCAAAGCAAACAAGAATGATACAATCAGGCCGATGGCCATCAAGGCCTGCATGCTTTCTTTGGTATAAATTTCGCGAAATTCAGGCGTAGTGAGCCGTTCAGGATAAAGGAAACAGAAAATGCCGAGTAATACTGAAGTGGCTAAGAAGGTAGAGAGATAACCGCTAATCTGACCTTCCCCTACTTTTAATCGTTCTCTTGGAGACATAATTTTATTGTGATAATTAATCGAAAATAAAAAAAATAAGATGAATTAGATATATTTACGTACTTAAAATTATCACCGATCAATCAATTCATATGTTTGAAACAATAACTGTAGACGAAGCATTAAAAAAAGGGCGTCGTATGGTGACCTATCCTTGTCTAATGTTCATTTTTGCAGGGATGGGTGTATCCGGCGTTCTCTTAATTGTAGACGCAATTCCAGGATGGGGGTTTTTTATCGGGTTGGGACTAGGCGTATTTCTAGCCTGGCTATATTGGAGTATTGTTATAACTAAATGGCGCGTTTGGGCTTTTGACAATGTTAGAAATGTTCATGAACTCAAAAAAAGAGCTATCAAAGAAAACTTAATTTGGGGAGATAACAATTTCTTTGAAAAAACTGAGATTCGGAGTGCAGCCGACGGAGAGAAACTAAATACATTACAAAGTAAGTTTGAAAAACCCGACCTATTTGCAGATGATTTTGAAGTGCCGCAAGAAGTAAAGATTTATTATTCAAAACGAAAAAGCCTTTTTAGTTTAGTTATAATGATCGGTGTTACAGGATTAGGAGTTTGGCTGGTTTTGTCAGATAGTTATTTCGGGATATTTTCTATCGGATTGGGATTGGTTTTTATCTATTCAGAAATTAAACATCTTATCAATAAAAACCCGCAGATTGTTTTGAATAATGAAGGGGTCCAGACCTCATCAGCTCCTTTTTACAATTGGAAAGACGTCCGGAACGAAGACGTTACTAAAAAAATCACCGGAGAAAGCTCAACTTATTATTTAAACTATGACTGTCCCGATGGCGGTAAAGAGCTGCAGATTACCGATTTGGATATTACACACAGCGCTTTAGAAAATCTTTTAAGGGTATACAGGGGGCGGAATGATAAGAAAATGCATACTACATCTGTTAGATCTGAGGGATCGATTTGATTTACTGTATGATTTTTAAAGCAGTAAATCGTACTAGCCTGCACATCTGCATATCCTCATATGCACATCCATAATAGTCACCCAATTTTCATATCATCAATTATTCGGAAAAGGTGCGCTTAAAAAGTTAATTTTGCAGTATAATAAGTAACCCTTGGAGAGAACATTTACTATTGGAACCCGCGGCAGTGATCTAGCGTTATGGCAGGCAAATTTTGTAAAAGATAGCCTGGCCGCTATTAATATTACCGCCAATTTAAAGATTATAAAAACCCAGGGTGATCGAGTACTTAACTTAAGTTTGGATAAGCTTGAAGGTAAAGGGTTTTTTACCAAGGAACTTGAAGAAGAATTATTGGCAGGTACCATTGATATTGCAGTGCACTCACACAAGGACCTGCCAACTGAAAATCCTCCGGGACTCATAATAGCAGCAGTTTCAGAACGGGAAGACCCGGCTGAACTGTTGCTGATCTTGAAGAAAAGCGTAGACGTACATCAGAAACTGTCGGTGAAACATGGGGGCAACGTAGGTACTTCATCAAACCGGCGCAAAGCACAATTGCTCGCCTATCGCCCCGACCTTAAAATCCACGACCTTCGCGGTAACGTCCCGACCAGGATAAATAAATTACGCGATGGGAATTATGATGCCATAATGCTGGCAAAGGCGGGTGTTGCCCGGCTTGGCCTTGATTTGAGCGATTTTCACGTTGAAGAACTAACCCCAGTTGAATTTGTACCCGCGCCGGCACAAGGGGCTTTAGCGATACAGATCCGCGAGAACGATACCAAACTGTTCAATATCTTAAAGCCGCTGAATCACCCAAAGGTTGCTGAGGAACTTGCTATTGAACGCAGCGTTTTAAAACTATTCGGCGGCGGCTGTCATTTACCTCTCGGTTGCTATTGCCGCACGGATAAAAATTTGTACCAGGTTTTTACCTCGAAAGCGGATGATGGCAATAATTTCCCCGACCGGTTATTTATGCAGGCGCCATCAGCGGACGGACTTGCTGAAAAAATCGTTTCCTATTTTAACAAGGACCGCCGGTTTCCAAAAAAAGTATTTATCTCGCGCGATCTTACTGAACGCAGCTATCTGCGCAAAGCGTTAGAAAAAAACAAAATTGAAATAGAGGCACGCTCATTAATACGTGCTTTGCCCGTAATAACCACGCTTAGCGACCACGTTTTAAAGGGAGTTGACTGGATATTTTTTAGCAGTAAAAATGCCGTTGAATATTTTTTCGAACTGAAGCCCAAATTGCCCACTGATGTAAAATTTGGTGTGATGGGAAGCGGTTCGGAAGATAGTTTAAGACAACAAGGCTTTTTTGCTGATTTTACCGGAGGAAGTATTGACCCCAAAGTGGTAGCAGCCGACTTTGCAAAGGTTGCCGACGGGAAAAACATATTGTTTCCGGCAGCCGAAAATTCTTCACGCAGCGTGCAGCTGGGGTTGTCGCAAAATACCAAAGTCGTTAATCTGCCGGTATATGAAACTGTGCAACTAAAAAATATTGAAGCAAGTGAGGCTGAAATCCTGATATTTACAAGTCCATCAAATGCTGAAGCTTATTTTAATGAGAATTTATGTGAGCCAAATCAAAAAGTTATCGCAATCGGAAAATCGACCGGAAAAAAGCTGGACGAATTAAGAGTAAAATATACGCTGCCCTACTCGCCCGATGAACCCGGCCTGGCGGAGGCGGTGTTTGGGATAAATTAGTTAATAGCTGATGGTTCATAGATCATAGCAATATGTTTCTGTCCATGAACTATCAAACATGAACCTTGAACTAGAAATGCTGCAACGACCCAGAAGAAATAGAAAAAGCGAAGTTATTCGCCAGATGGTGCAGGAAACGCATGTTAGCGCCGCTAATCTGATTTTTCCGTTGTTTATTGTTGACGGAACTTTTCAAAAAAGCGAAGTGGCTTCCATGCCGGGAATTTATCGCTATTCGATCGACAATTTACTACGCGAAATCGAAAGCTGCTTAAAACTCGACTTGAATTCGTTTGATCTCTTCCCCAATATCGAGGAATCGTTAAAAGACAAGTACGCCACCGAGAGCCATCGGGAAGAGAGTCTGTATCTCCGGGCAATTCGCGAAGTAAAAAAGAATTTTCCTGAGGCATGTGTGATCACCGACGTTGCCATGGATCCTTACAGCAGCGATGGTCACGACGGTATTGTAGAGAACGGTGAAATATTAAACGACGAAACGCTCGAAGTGTTAGGTAAGATGGCGCTGGCCCATGCGCAGTGCGGCGCTGATATTATCGCGCCATCGGATATGATGGATGGCAGGGTGGGTTACATTCGAAACATATTGGACGAAAATAAGTTTACTAATGTGTCGATTATGTCGTATTCGGCTAAGTATGCAAGTGCATTTTATGGACCATTCAGGGATGCCTTAAATTCGGCCCCCAAATTCGGCGATAAAAAAAGCTACCAGATGAACCCGGCTAACCAGCGTGAAGCATTAATTGAGGCAAACCTGGACGAACTGGAAGGCGCTGATTTTTTAATGGTAAAACCTGCGTTACCTTATCTCGACATAATTAAATTGATAAAGGATAATACCGAACTTCCGGTTGCGGCCTACAATGTAAGCGGCGAATATGCGATGATTAAAGCGGCCATTCAGCGTGGCTGGCTAAACGAACGGCGTGCTATTACCGAAGTGCTCACCAGTATAAGGCGGGCTGGAGCGAGCGCGATATTAACTTATCATGCCAAAGAAGTGCTGGAAAATAAATGGATTTAAGTAATTAAATTTAAAAGCAAAAAACAAAGTGGGTTTTAATTTTAAATTTGGCTTTTAAACTTTGACTTAAAATTTATGTTTGATTCAATAAAGAAAAAATTTGCCGCGGGTGAAGAGCCGGGGAATACTACGGGTAAACCGGACATAAGCAGAGAGAAATCAGCGGAGTTATATGCGAAGGCAAAAACATACTTTCCCGGTGGAGTTAACTCCCCGGTAAGGGCGTTTAAATCAGTATATGGAACCCCGCTTTTTATAGAAAAAGGCGATGGCTGCCATTTATGGGACGCAGATGGTAACCAGTTTATTGATTTTTGCTGCTCATGGGGTCCCTTGATACTTGGGCATAATAATCCGAAGGTTAAAGAAAAGGTGATTGAGGTTATGCAGAATGGCATGTCGTTCGGTGCTCCAACCGCGTTGGAAAATGAACTCGCCGAACTTATTGTTAAGCACAATAAATATATTGGGAAGCTCCGCTTCGTGAGTTCGGGTACCGAGGCGGTCATGTCGGCAATACGATTGGCGCGCGGTTATGCCGGACGCGATAAAATATTAAAATTTGAAGGCTGCTACCACGGGCATTCAGATTCTCTGTTGGTAAAAGCTGGGTCGGGTTTGGTTACTTTTGGTGAAACATCGTCGGCCGGTGTGCCCAAATCTTTTGCAGCTGAAACTATTGTCGTTGCGTTAAATGATAGGGAGGCATTACAAAAAGCATTTGATGATTTCAATGATCAAATTGCTGCAGTGATAATTGAGCCTATTCCGGCAAATAACGGCTTGCTCTTACAGGATAAAGAATATCTGCAGTTTTTACGTGAAATCTGCACAAAAAACGGCACATTGTTGATATTTGATGAAGTAATATCCGGATTTCGGGTTGGCTTTGAGGGCGCTGCAGGTTATTATAAGATAAAACCTGACATCGTTACTTACGGAAAAATTATTGGCGGCGGTTTACCGGTGGGCGCTTATGGTTCAACAGCAGCCATCATGGGTAATATTTCTCCTGACGGAGCAGTTTACCAGGCAGGTACATTATCCGGCAACCCGGTTGCCATGGCCGCGGGTATAGCTCAACTTACCGAATTACTTCGTTTAGGCTTTTACCGCGATCTCAATAATAAAACCGAAGAATTTACAACGGCAATACAACGGTTTGCTACCGCACGTAATTATAAATTCAAGGTATTTACCATCGGTTCCATTTTTTGGTTTGCATTTACCGACAAAGAAACCATTTCCAGAGCCGATGAAATTGATGCGGCAAGCATGGAGAAATTTAAAATAATGCACCGCGAATTGATAAACAGGGGCATTTACCTGGGCCCCTCGGGCTATGAGGTTGGGTTTATATCGTCGGCTCACACAAAAATAGATTTGGAAAGAGCAAAACGTGCTATATTTGATAGCCTGGAGGTAGTATTTAAACCCAATCAGGCCGTTCCCGGTAAGAAAGGTGTAAAACAAGAAGATTAAAATTCTCCTTAGTCCAAAGCTGATGTTATGAGAAGATCATTTTTTATATTCTATGTACTCATCATTTATGCGCTAACGCAACTTGCGTGGTGGGGCTACCTGATGGTTAAATTAATGCCAAGCAGCAGGGGCATGATTGTGGGCGAGGGTTGTACTTTTATACTGGTCTTTTTGGCGGGCGCTTATTTTTTGCATCGGTCAATCAACAGGGCTCGTAAATTACAGGAACAAAAAAAGAATTTTCTGCTTTCAGTAACTCATGAACTAAAGTCGCCGCTGGCGTCGATAAAAATATTATTGCAGACGATACAGAAGAGGGATCTTACCAAACAGCAGATGCTTGATTTTATTGGGAAATCATTGATGGATATTGAACGGTTGGATGACATGGTCGAAAACATGCTCCTTGCCTCAAAAATCGATAACCGCTCATACACTTTTCCGAAAGATAAATTTAACTTGTCGGTTTTGGTTGACAGCATTGTAAATCGTTTGCAAATAACAAAATGCGAAGGAACCCAACAGATCATAGATGCGGAAATTGAACCTAAGATTGAAATTACTGGAGACAGGTTCGCCTTAACATCAGTAGTTACCAACCTTATAGAAAATGCTATAAAATATTCGGGTCCATGCGAAACGGTGGGTGTAAAATTGTTCTCAAAAGATAACAGAGTGTTTTTAGAAGTTGCAGATCATGGCATCGGGATAGCAGATGATGAAAAAAGCCGTATTTTCGATAAGTTTTACCGGGTTGGAAGCGAGGACACCCGTAACACAAAAGGAACCGGTTTAGGTCTTTATATTGTAAAAGAAGTACTTGATAAGCACCAGGCAAGTATAAAAGTGAAGGATAACCGGCCAGTAGGAAGTATATTTGAAATTGTTTTTGATTGAGGTACGAATTTCACGGATAGAAACGAATTTTCAGAAATCTCACGCATAAAATTTAATCAGTATTAATTCGTGTAATTAGAAATAATTCGTGAAAATTAGTGTACAAACAATTTAAACCACATGGAAATGCCCGCAAAAAAAAGAATTCTATTAGCCGAGGATGAAGAACATCTTCTGGAAGCTATTAAACTTAACCTTGAATTGGAAGGCTACAAAGTTTCTACCGCCACAAACGGCAAAAAGGCCTTGCAAATATTTAAAGAGGAGCGATTTAACCTGGTAATACTTGACGTTATGATGCCCGAAATTGACGGCTTTGTTGTTGCTGAAACAATCAGGCTTGAAAACTCGGAAGTTCCGATAATGTTTTTAACTGCAAAAAACACAAACGAGGATAAAATTTCAGGTCTAAAAAAAGGTGCTGACGATTATCTCACCAAACCTTTTAACCTTGAAGAGCTGATATTAAGGGTTAATAATTTGGTAAAGCGCGGCCTCAAAGGCGACGAGCTTAAAGAATTTAACAGCTATAAAATAGGCGACAAAACCATCCATTTCAATTCTTTTGAGCTGGTAAACGGTGATAGTTCCATTACTCCTTTAACTAAAAAGGAAACCATGCTGCTTAAATTGCTTATAGAGCGCCGCAATGACGCAGTATCGCGCGAGCAAATATTGGAAACGGTATGGAACTATGATGTTTACCCGTCAACACGCACTATTGATAATTTTATCCTCACCTTCCGCAAGTATTTTGAACCAGACCCTAAGAACCCGGTTTATTTTCATTCAATCCGCGGTGTAGGATATAAGTTTACAGACACACAGCATTAATGTTTACCAACCGTACCCGTTTATTTATAGGTTTTATTTTTTTTCTGTCGCTCATATTATTAACCTATTTGCGTATTTATGAATTTGCCGCGGTTGCGCTGCTAATGATCATATTACTCGGATGGGATTACATAAGGCAGGGAACACTTGTTGTGGCGGCCAAACATTTTCATCATAAGGATTATCAAAAAACAGAAATCTTTTTAAGGGAAATATTCAAACCCGAATGGTTGAGCAAAAACCGGCGTGGCTATTACGAGTTTTTGATGGGTGGCGTTTGTCTGCAAAAGCAAGATTTTGAAGATGCCGAAAAACACTACGAAATAGCGGCGCAGTTTCCGTTGCGTTCTGTTAACGATCACGTGGCTGCATTGGTGCATGTGGCTAATATCAGTATCAGGCAGGGTAATTATGATAAGGCCGAAGCGTATTTGCAGCTTGCCGAAAAACACGAGGAAAAAATAAACGCCAAAATGAAGGATGTGATTAACCGTCTTCACCAGGAATTAAAAAAACACAAACCGTAGAAACGTACCGATGTATCGGGATGTCTCTACATAAGAGAATATGAGAGATTCGTTATTGATTAGAGCTGCATTTTCGGAAAAGACAGAACGGCCACCGGTATGGATGATGCGCCAGGCCGGCCGTTTTATGAAAGAGTATTGGGATATAAAAAACAAGTATTCTTTCCTGGAAATGTGCAAAACACCCGAACTGGCAGCAGAGGTTACTATGCTTCCGGTTGACCTTTTAGGTATAGATGCTGCAATTTTATTTTCAGATATATTGGTAACCGCCGAAGCTATGGGTGGCGACTTAAGCTTTACACAAGGCACCGGGCCTAAGTTTGCCAATCCTGTACGCAACCAGGCTGATGTTGATAAGCTGGACGCAGCGGTTGTGCACAAATTGCAATATGTAGCTGATGCAATTAAAGTTATTCAGCAAAGACTGAATGGCAGCATTCCGCTTATTGGCTTTGCCGGAGCTCCTTTTACGGTGATGAGTTATTTGGTTGAAGGGGGCTCGTCTAAAGACTTTAAGCTAACCAAATTAATGCTTCATAACGAGCCGGAACTTGCGCACCGCTTGCTATCTAAAATTGCAACAGTAACTGCTGATTATTTGAACCTTCAAATCGCTGCCGGCGTAAATGCCGTGCAAATATTCGACAGTTGGGCACAAGCATTGGCATGGGATGATTATAAAGAGTTTTCGCACCGCTACATTTGCGAAATTATAAGCAAGCTGAACAGAAAAGATATTCCCGTAATTTCTTTTTGTAAAGGCAGCTCGGTATTTGCGCCGCTTATGGCCGAGGCTAAACCTGACGTGATTTCGATTGACTGGAATGTTGATCTGCTGGATATTAAAAAGCGTTTACCACAAGGCGTTGCCGTTCAGGGTAACCTTGACCCGCACATTTTATATGCGGATAAAAAGATTATAAAAGAAAGAATATACCGCTTGTTCGACAGGATGAATGGGGAAAACGGGTTTATATTTAACTTGGGCCATGGCATTATGCCCGACATACCCTTTGATAACGTGAAATATGCGGTTGATATAATAAAAGAATATGCAAGCCCCCTAGCCCCCTAAAGGGGGAATTAAAAAGCAAGGGGCTTATATTCATCAAATAAAACATTTAAAAACTCCCCCTTTAGGGGGCCGGGGGGCTTATGTATCAATACATACTTGCTATACACATCATTTTTGTAGTCTGCTGGATGGCGGGGCTGTTTTATATGGTTCGGTTATTTATATATCACACGGAGGCCCAGCAAAAACCGGAGCCTGATCGCACCATATTATCCAATCAATTTGAGATTATGGAACGTAAGCTGTGGTATATCATTACGGTTCCTTCCATGGTTTTTGTTGTTGCGGCGGGCATTACGATGCTTTTACTTGTTCCCGGCTGGCTTAGTCAGCTATGGATGCAAATTAAGCTTGCTTTTGTTGTGGGCTTGCTGGCCTATCATTTTATCTGTCAAAATAAGATGAAGCAAATGGCCAAAGGCATTTACAAATGGACATCCACCCAACTTCGTATCTGGAACGAAGTGGCAACCATTTTTTTATTTGCGATAGTTTTCCTTGCGGTACTCAAAAATGCCTTAAGCTGGATATTCGGGGTGGTTGGGATAATCCTTTTCTCGATGATATTAATGTCGGCGGTTAAGATTTATAAGTATTTTAGAATGAAAAAGTGATTGAAGGGCGTTTTGTTGCACCCAATATTAAAATAGATTAATTAATTTTGTTGTAAATGATTTCATAATGTCAGTCGCTGAATTAACAGAAGCAAAAACAAACCTAAAAGCATGGATAGACCAGCTGTCGGATGCTGGTATGCTTCAAATGCTAGAGGGGCTGCGAATAGCGAACGCTGACAAATCTACGTGGGATGATCTTTCGGAATTTCAAAAGCATCAAATAAATGAAGGGCTGGACGATATCGAGCATGGGCGTGTTATGTCGTCGGAGGAATTTTGGAACCGCCTGAAAAATGGCTGATAAGATATTAAGTTGTCACCATCTCCTTCTCATTTTCTTATAAAACCCAGTTTACTTGTACCCGGGTTAGTAAGCGTTGGATAAATGTCATCTTTGGTGTTAGGTTTGCCGTCTTTACCAACGGAAAATAACAAATATTTGTTTCCCGTCCTATGATATTGGAAGACAATTGATTTTTTTTCCTTGAATGTCGGCAAAGGATCATAAATTGACACAAAGCTGTTTTTTGTTTCGATTTGCTGCAAACTATCCGGATAGGAGCCATTTTGAATCTTATAAAATTCGATGCTTTTCACCAGATCATTTATCTGAGTTTGGGACATTTCTGAGAAGCCATCATTCACCACGCTGCTAGTTTCTACATAATAGATCATCGAGCCATAAATAGCTATCGTAACCAGCATTCCAATAGCACCTATGATAATGTATATCTTATCTTTAAAGTGGACGATTCCTAATATCAACACTACTAAGCCCGAAAAGAACCCCACGAGCGGTATCAGGCAAAGTATCGCCATAAGATAGCCTGGCTTAAAAGTAAACGGCGCTTTGGCTTGGATGCCTTTTATCTTGGCAATGCCATTAGTGACGAGGCGGAGAAAATGTGCGCCCTCATATTCTGACGAAAAACACCAAAAAGGTAAAAGATAGTAGCCGGTATGGCGTGTTACAATAAAAATATACTCGCCACTTCTTCCCGTTTCCTTAATATCTTCATGTTTTATAAACGTGGCGCCGGTTTCATCAGTTATCTCAATTCCCGATGCAAAAGGTTTGAACGTTTTTTTTCCATTGGGAACCAGCGTTTGCAGATATAGCGTTCTGATTCGTTTTTTTGACGTTAAATAAGGGATGCCAAAGAAAAAGGGCAGCAAAATAATGCCCATGAACACTGCAGTAATCAGGTAAAATGTAGAAATCGGTATGAGAGTTGATAAAATGAGGTCGACCGCCAACAAAAGTAACAAATGCCGACGCCATCTTCGCTTTATACTGTAGGAACGATAAAAGTCATTGTGATCAAGTTCGGTTATTTCAGTTGTTATTTCCATCCTAAATAAGGTTTTGGTTTATTGCCCCAAGATATAGGTTATACACGGGAAAAATACGTTCAAAATCATTCCAGTTTAAATTCGCATTGATTATTTGAAATGGTTTAAACAGGGCTTCATTGATATATTTTGATATTGAAAGATAAATTGACTTTAATAAATATACCCATTTTGAATTTAATTCAAAATGGGTATATATTGATATTAACAACCTTGTTTTATTGATACTTACTTGGATCTAACCTGAAAAACCTCACAGCATTGTTAAACAAGATATCACGCTTTTGGTCAAAAGACAAATAATCGGCGTTTTCAATAATGCTCAACGATGTTTCAACCAGTTTTGGCCATATCAGCAGATCGGTGCCGTACATGATACGTTTTTCAAAACCAGCCTGAACCAGCCTTTTGATATAGGCGTTTATTTCTGCCTGCGGATAGCTCCATATCATACCTGCTATATCTACATAAACATAGGCATTAGCGCCCATCAGGGCTATCATTTCGTCTGCCATTGGATAGCCGGCGTGCATTAACCATACCTTCAGCTTGGGGTGTCGCGCCAGTAAGTCCTCCATCAAAAGAGGATTACCCATTGATGCGCGATATTTTGGCGAAGTTAGGTTTGCCATCCCGTTACCCCCAGTACCCATATGAATGCCTACGGGGATATTGAGCTTTTCGGCGGCGGCAAAGTAAGCATCAAGCGACATGTCGCTGGGAGATAAGCCTTGATACTGCGGCGCTACTTCACCCATCACCTTATAAAAGCCCGACGAGAGGGAGTCGGTGAACGCTTCAACGGTCATATCTTTTGGCGAACTGATGCCGATACCAGGGATAATACGCCCGGGCGCGGCTTTTTGCCAGTTCCGAATTATTTTAGCGTCGCCATAAACCACCATCGTCATGTTAAGCCGCTTCAATGTTCCTATTACCTGCTCCTGCATGTCTGCATCCGATTTTGCTGGATACAGAGGAGTAGCGCAGTCCATGTTTATAAATTTCGGTGCCGGGGAGTTTGGGTCACCGCCAGGCATATCTTTCAAAAACCATGGGCACATGGGGCCGGCACCCGGTATGGCGTGCATGGCATGAACATGCACATCAATTATCGGAAGCGGTCGTTTTTTTGATGTATCCGTTTGGGCAAACAATCTGGCTGCAAAAAGCAGGCAGATGCCAAGCAGGGTAAGTTTTTTCATAAAGCAATCAGCAAGGAATTTAAGTTCAAGTGAAGGTAGCAAAATTTATTTATTGGTGTAAATTACCCCATCCTTCATTACCAGAGTCACTTGTTTCACCATTTTTATGTCCTCCGCAGGATTGCCGTTAACAACAACCAAATCAGCGAGATAACCGGCTTTAATATTGCCTAAGTCTTTCAGCCCAAAAACCTCCGCATTGGTTGAGGTTGCCGAACGTAAAACGTCAATTAGTTTCATGCCATATTCTGCCATCAGCACCATTTCGCGGGCATTATCACCGTGGGCGAACACGCCAACATCCCCGCCCATACAAATTTTAACACCAGCATTCATAGCTTCAGTAAAAATATAATGCTTTCGTTTTACTGCTACCGGCTCGGGGTCAATTCCCTTTTTCCAGCCATGGTAGGACGAAATAGCCTCTGTTGCGGCAATTGTAGGACATAATGCTATTCCTTTTTCCTTCATCAATTTAAACAGTTCCGGAGTGCCACCATCTCCATGTTCTATGGTTGTTACCCCGGCTGCTATTGCGCGTCGCATGCCTTCTTCAGTACCGGAATGCACGGCTACCATTCGTCCGCTGCTTTTTGCAACCTCAACAGCGGTTTTTAATTCATCTTCGGTGAATGTTGGGGCGGCGGCGTCATTTAATCCCCAACGATAATCGACATATATTTTAACAACATCGGCTCCGTGGCCTATTTGCGAACGCACTGCGTGGGAGATCCCTTCAGCTCCGTCAGCCTCCTCGGCACCTTTAATGATCACCGCTTCGGCCACCTCGCTCTTGGGGCCATAACTTCCTGTGGCAACTATAGCTCTTGTGGCAACCAGCATACGCGGGCCGGGGATAATTCCTTTTTTAATCGCTGTTTTTAGTCCAACATCGTCATATCCTGCTCCTTCTGTTCCTAAATCCCGAACGGTTGTAAAACCAGCCATCAAGGTTTCGCGGGCATGAACAACGGCACGGGCGGTGCGCTCGGCCCTGCTTTCGGTTAGCACCTGGTCGGTCCAACTGGTTTCATTATAGGGATGAAGAAATAAATGGGAATGCCCTTCAATCAGGCCCGGCAATAACGTCATTCCTTTTAAATCAATCACCTTTGCTGATGGGGGTACCGTTATTGCTGATGGTTCTCCTGCCGCCTCGATATGATTGCCTTTTACCAGTACCCACCAGCCGGTATGCATTTCCTGTCCATCAAAAACGCGGTCGGGCTTTAGCAAGATGTAATTGTCGGCAGTTTTTTGCTGCGCGAAAAGGCAGAAACAAGACAAAAAAAGCGCCAGTACGGAAAGTCGGATAGTTTTCATTCAGGATAAAGATAAAGTTTCCAATAACTGGAAACACTGCACCTATAAAATTAATTTATTTTCAATCCCGTGCAACCAATTCGCAGCGCTTTTCATCTTACCTTTAAATGATGTTTTTGGAACACAAGTACACGATTGACGAATTAATAAAACGCTGCAAAACAGGGGAGCGTAAGGCGCAGGAATTGCTGTATAAACGATTCGCGTCGAAAATGCTTGGTGTTTGCTTCCGTTACGCAGCCGATAGGATGGAGGCTGAAGATATGCTGCAGAACGGCTTTATAAATGTGTTCCAAAAAATCGCTGACTACCGGGCAGAAGGATCGTTTGAAGGATGGGTACGGCGCATTATGGTTCATAGTTCCATCGAATACTACCGCAAGCACAATAAAATGATGCAACTGGTTGATTTGGAGGATGCGGCCCATGAACCATCAGTTAATCCGCTGGCAACTGCAGGTTTGGCGGCAAAAGATTTAATGGCACTGATACAGCGGTTATCGCCGGGATATCGCATAGTGTTTAACCTTTTCGCAATTGAAGGGTATTCGCATAAGGAAATTGCAGCAATAACAGGAATTTCAGAAGGCGCCTCAAAATCGCAGCTATCGAGGGCCCGCAGTGTACTAAAACAACAAATAGCAAAAATGGAAGGAAAAAAATATGAAAATGCAGGATAGTGAATTTGATGAATTGTTTCGCTCAAAGCTGGATAATTTTGAAACAGAACCATCCGGGGACGTGTGGGAAAACATCGACGAAAA